>JAIYEJ010000194.1 GCA_027487055.1 Methylotenera sp.
ACGGCGCGGGTAAATCAACCACCATGAAGATGCTTACCGGTAACTTAGCGCCAAGCGCGGGTTCGATAAAGATTTGCGGTATCGATATGATAGAGAACCCAAAGGAAGCCAAAGCGCTTATTGGTTATTTGCCAGAAATGCGGCCGCTTTATAAAGAGTTTACTGTTGATGAATACCTTACCATCGCTGCGCGTTTGCATAGAGTCAGCGGCAAAAATATTAAAAAAGCAGTAGAAACCGCTAAAGAACGTTGTGGTTTAGGCCATATGAGCAAGCGTTTGATTGAAAATTTATCAAATGGATACCAGCAACGCGTAGGGATTGCTCAAGCTATTATTCATAGCCCAATGGTTGTGATTCTGGATGAGCCGACTGTCGGTTTAGACCCGATACAAATTCGAGATATTCGTGCACTTATTCGTGAAATAGGTGGCGAACATAGTGTGATTTTATCCACGCACATTTTGCCAGAAGTTGAAATGGTTTGTGGACATGTGCAAATTATTGATAAAGGTAAGTTGGTGTTTAACGGCGGAATAGACGTGCTTAAACGCCAGCGAATAGGTAATAAGCTATTAATCGGCTTTAGTAACACACCAGCGCTAGAAGAAGTGTTAAAAATTAAAGGTGTCACTGAGGCAGAGTTTACTGAAAACAATATGATGCGTATCCGTTTTGCTGAAGACATGATGCCACACGAGGCGATTGTGCAAGCTTCGGTTAAACATAAATGGGGCTTGTACCAAATCGCACCTGATCAAACCAGTTTAGAGGACGTATTTGTACAACTCACCTATCAAGACTCAGCTGCGACTGCAGAAGCAGTTTAAATAAAATTTAAGAGTATAAAAATGATATTAAATATTGCAAGAAAAGAACTAAAAAGCGTTTTTGCTTCACCCATGGGCTGGATCATTCTAGCTTTGTTGATGTTTTCATTTGGGACGTATTACCTAAACGGCGTAAATGATTATTTTGAAGTGATGTCTGGGGCAATTCGCCCAGCTGAGCGTTCAGGCGTAACCCAGTTTGTAGGTCAAAATGTATATGGTTTAGCTTCATTTATCATGTTGTTTGCGGTGCCATTACTTTCTATGCGTTTAATTTCAGAAGAACGTCGTAGTCAAACATTACCATTTTTATTTAGTGCGCCACTTTCACTAACCGAAATTGTATTGGGTAAATTTATAGGATTAGTTGCTTTTTTAAGTATTTTAATTGTGTACATCGCACTCATGTTATTTACGCTTAACATTTGGACAGATATCGACTTCGGCTATATTTGGGCTAATTCACTTGGTTTGTTTTTGCTGGTTGCGAGCTTCTCTGCGCTTGGGCTTTATTTTTCTAGCTTAACTTCACAACCAGTGGTTGCGGCGATTCTAAGCTTTATTGCACTATTTGCTTTAATGTTATTAGACCGTTTTTTTGCAGGTGATCCAAGTAGCACTATGGCTAAACTATCATTGATGCGCCATTTTCAATCGTTTGCGGGTGGGTTGATTGATACCGCAGATATTGCTTATTTTGTCTTATTTATCATCACTTTTTTAACATTAACGATTCGTCGCTTAGACGCAGACCGTTTAAGAGGCTAGTAGAGTTAAGTATATGAAAATCAATAGAAATCTTCGTTTTCAAATGTTGGCACAAAGTTGGCTTTTTGTGATTATCTTTGTTTGTTTAATTGTGGTTTTGGGATATTTGGCTAGCCAATATCATGTTGCAAAAGACATTACGCAAGCTAATCGCAATATCCTCACACAAGGTAGTGTTAACGTGCTTAAAAGCATGAAAGACCCGATTAATATCACAGTGTTTGCCACAAATGATGACGCCAATCGTGGAGATACTTTCAGAAAAGGTATGATTGATTTTATGGCGCGCTATCAGCGCGAAAAGAAAGATATTTCACTGAAATTTATTAATCCTTCATTAGAACCAAAGCTTGCCCAAGAAGCCAACATTAGAGAAGATGGTGAAGTGGTTATTGAGTATAACAAGCGAACTGAACATATCTCTCCACCAATTGCAGAACAAGAGATGACCAATTTATTGGTGCGATTATCACGGACTAACACGCGACCAATTATGTTTTTGGATGGGCATGGCGAGCGCCATTTGCAAGGTGTAAAAAATAACGACCTTGGTGAGTTTGGTAAGCAACTAGAAACTAAAGGCTTTAAACTTGCGAATCCAGATTTAACCATTGCACAAGCAGTGCCTGCAAATGGTGCGATGCTAGTGATTGCAAGTCCACAAGTGGATTTAAGTCCTGTTGAAGCAAAAAAAATTAAAGCCTATTTGGAGTCTGGCGGCAATATATTATGGTTGCTTGATGACGATAACTTAAGAGGTTTAAATGAAGTCGCAGATTATTTGGGGATGACGGTATCACCTGGTATTGCTGTAGATTTAAGTGCAGCACAATTTAATGCAGATGCAAAAGTGGCATTTGCCTCTGCTTATGGTGACCATGCGATTACACGAAATTTTCTGCTACGCACGCAGTTTTCAGAAGCGCATGAAGTTGATGCAAAAGCATCTTATGAGCTAGGTTGGAAAGTAGGGCGTTTAGTGGATGTTGCACCTAATGGCTGGTTAGAATCTGAGAAGATTGTGAATGGTGGCAAAAACCAAAAAGCCGTTTTTGATGATACAAAAGATAAACGCGGCCCAATTAATATTGGGGTTGCTTTAGAGCGTGAATATGGCAAAAAAGGACAGCGTGTTGTCGTCATGGGGAATGCAAGTTTCTTATCCAATACTTTTGTTACTAACGGCGGAAATCTTGATTTTGGTATTAATATTGTTAATTGGCTGGCTGGCGATGATAGTCTGATTACTATTCAACCTATGCCACTAAAAGATATCAATGTCACCATCCCATCTGATAGAAAAAGCTTTGTGATTGCTTGGATTGTGTTCCATGGCTTTCAATATATTATTCCGTTGGTGTTCTTTATTTTAGGCTTCTTCTTTTGGTGGAAGCGTAGAAAAGCTTAACGCTAAGTTTTAACAAAATTTTATACATAGTTGAAATAAGTATATGAAAAAAAGATGGTTACTGAATTTGTTGATGTTGCTTGTTGTTGCAGGCTTGGTCACATTTTTGTATTTGCGCCCGCAAGCCGATAACAGCGGTCCGAAGCAATATGAGGTTTCTACCTTGAAGTTGGCAGATTTTAATGCAATTGAGGTGGTGTTTCCAACGCAAAAGCCGACAAGCTTTGAAAAAGTAGATGGATTATGGCATATGACATCGCCGTATAAATCGCGGGCAGATCAAGTGCTGGTGCAACGTATTTTGGCAATTATCGCGGCTAAGAGCACTGAAAAACTCCCCGCAACAGATTTAGCAAAATATGGCCTAGATAATCCAGAGTTGAGATTAAAACTGAATAAAGCAACTGGTATTGAAGAGTTTATTTTTGGCACTTTTAATTCGATTACTGAAGAGCAGTATGTAGCCTATAAAGATGGGGTGTATCTTTTGCCTGGTAGTTACTCAGAGGCGGCTAGTACGCAACCAATTGAGTTGATTGATAAAAATCCACTTTCTAGAAAAGAGGCGAAATTAATTTCTGGCTTTAATTTTGCACATTTAGAACAATGGGAAGAAGTTGGCTTAAATGTGGATATTGCTGATGGCAAATGGAAAGTCAATGTGCCCAAAGCCAAGCCGACACAAGACGAACTCAATGAAT
>JAIYEJ010000199.1 GCA_027487055.1 Methylotenera sp.
CATCGTCGTGAGCTTTATTGTGGTGCAATTGGCTATATTGGCTTTGATGGTGATATGGATACCAATATCACTATTCGAACAGCTGTTGTTTGTAACAACGAAGTCAGCTTTTATGCAGGTGGAGGTATTGTTGCAGATTCTGAAGAACATAAAGAATACGTAGAAACGCTAGATAAGGCGTCAAGTTTCACAAAAATTATTAAACTTTTTACGCAATTTTAATCTTTAAGTATTAAGAATAAGCAGTATTTTGGCAAACACATATGTTGGTAAAGCCCAATTTAAGGGAATTAAAATGACTGAAATAAATAAATTAAAAAGTGCATCCATGTGGGTTGTAAAAGTAGGCGGTAGTTTGTTAGGCTCACCAGAGCTAGAAAAATGGCTCAAAATATTTGTTAAGTTTAGCGATGGAAATATTATTATTGTTCCAGGCGGTGGCGTTTTTGCAGAAGCCGTACGTGAATCACAAAAGCTATCAAAAATTAGTGATGCCTGTGCACATAGATTGGCTGTTTTAGCGATGGATCAGTTCGGGTTGCTTCTTGCAAATATGAATCCAATGCTTGCAATTGCTAGAACCGAGTGCGAGATTGATGAGCGCACGTGGCAACACCGTGCCATTATTTGGTTACCAAGTACAATGGTATTAGCAGATGATACGATTCCCCAAAGTTGGGATGTCACTTCTGATAGCATAGCCGCCTGGTTAGCGCATAAATTAGAGGCTAAGCATCTGATTTTAATAAAATCTGAAAAGCCAAATGAAAACAAACTGAGCTTAAAAGAGATCGAAAAAGATGGTTTACTCGACGAGGCGTTTGGTGAATTTTGTATGAACAAAGATTTTTCACCTTGGGTATTGAAAAAAGATGATTTCACACATTTTGAAGACGGTGTGGATTCTGAAATTTTAGGTAAAGTAGGCACTTCTATACATTAAGTATTTAAGCCATTAAAGATTTTAGCCATTCAGGATTTTAGAACATGTCTTTAAAAGTATATTCAGAACAAGAAACAATAGAGCGACTAGAACAAAAGCTTCCTCATTGGTTTTTAGAAAACGGTTGGATACGCCGAAAATATAAAACCAGTGGTTGGAAAGCCACGTTGATGGTAGTCAATACGATTGGGCACTTGGCGGAATCTGCTTGGCATCACCCAGATTTAACGGTTTCTTATGCGTTTGTGATTGTGAAGCTTTGCACCCATGATGCAAAAGGTATAACCGATAAAGACTTTGAACTAGCAGCAAAAATTGAGCAAGTGATATCCTGGCAACCAGCGCTGGAAGGCGGTGCGTTAGAAGGCACGCCAAATGAAGATGCACGTTTTAAATATATCAAATATGATTAGTTGTTAACTCTAGTATCCCAACACGCATTACATTATTTCACACTATAAATCCGCAATTTGTTTTAATTCAGTTTCCAGCCTTGGTATATCCATAGGTGAGGCAGAATAGCGTTGTATTAGCTCACCTTTTTTATCCACCACCCAAAGAATAGTCATGTGATTTTTCAGTACGTCTTCTTTTTGGATGGTTTTTAATTTGCTTAATTCAATTTTTGGGTGTGTTGGATTTGCTGGGTTACCAAATAAAAATAGTTTTTCTTGTAACGATTTAATGTCGTCATAACTACCCGATAAAAATTGCCATTGCTTGAAATCTGCTTTCATTTGCTTGGCATATTTCTTTAGCACTTTTGGTTTGTCGTATTGGCTATCTAAAGATACTGTCACAAACACAATTTTGTCCTGATATTCTTTAGACAAGCTGTTATACACCTCGACCAGTTGTTTAGTTTGGGTTGGGCAGACATTGCTACATTTTGTATACACAAAGTTAAACAACGCAACTTTTCCAATATAATGCGCTGGCTTAAATGGCTGTCCTGATGTGTCAACAAAGCGTGTATTAGCGAAGTTTGTATAAAAACTAGAGGCAGGTATTTCTTGCGCAATACCATGAGTAAAGCTAATTAGAAGTACCAAAGATAGCAAAAATCGATTACATAACAACATGCTAAGATTACTCTCCAATTACAGTTTCAGAAATATAAAACGAGTAAGATTGATATCCAACTCAAAGGATTGTAACAAAAAAACTTAAGAGAAGAGTTTTAAAATCGAGTGAGATTTCTATTAGGTTGGTCTGTAAAGCTTATTTATAAAATGAGCAATAAGTTAATAAAAAATGAGCTGAATATGAGTTAGAGAAAAGGACAATTTAAATCTCCTTTTAATTCTAAAACTTAGTTTCTTTAAACTTGCGCTTGTTTTTCAAATTTACCAAAATGTAGCATAATGGTGGGTAAAATCAATAAGTTAAGTATGGTTGATGTCACTAAACCACCTACAATAATAGTTGCCATTGGGCCTTCAATCTCTCGCCCAGGTTGGCCGCTACCAGCTGCCAATGGTAACAAACCAAGCGCAGTAACGAGTGCAGTCATTAATACTGAAGGCAAACGCTCTGTCGCACCACGAATACAGGTATCTAAATTCCAAATGCAATTCTCTGCATCAATTAAATGCTGAAAATGTGAGATCATCATTATTGAGTTTCTAAGTGTAATGCCAAAGAGGGTCACAAATCCGACCAAAGAGCCCAGCGAAATCCAACCACCTGTAAACAAAGCCGCCAACACCCCGCCAATCAAGGCAAAGGGCAGGTTGACGAAGGTCAATAACAAATTACGCAAATGCCCAAAAGCGATATACAGCATCAAGAAAATCGCCACACCAGCCAATAAGGAGTGCACAATTAAATCTTCACGCGATTGTGCATTCGCCTCGGCTTCACCTGTATATTCAACATAATTGCCTTGATGCAAGCGAATATCTGACTTGATGCGCTTTTTAAGTTCGTCTGTAAAACTGCTCACATCCCGGCCTTCTACATTTGCCGTCACCGTTTGAATGCGTTTTGCACCTGCATGAAGTATTTTGGAGCGGCCATTTTCTTGTGTGATAAATGCGATGTCTTTTAAATGGAGCAATTTACCCTCGCGATTAAAAAGTGGAATATTGCTGACATCACCAATATCATCACGTGCTTCTTCATTCAAAACGACACTTAAACCTACCGCGCGACTGCCCATGTAGATTTGTGCAATAGGAACACTTTCATAAGCCGAGCGTAATGTATCAAGCACATCTACCGCTTGCAAACCCCAAACGCCAAGCTTTTCTGGCCTTAACCGTATGACCACTTGTGGCGTGCCTGGTGGCGATTGCACCAGAACATCTTCAGCACCTTCTATAGTAGATACTAACGCCGCGACTTTTTGTGCATCACGGTCTAGTGCATCTAAATCATTGCCAAAAATATTGACTACCGTAGAAGCGGCATAGCCGGAAATGGTTTCTTCAATTCTCTCAGTTAAAAAGGTGTTAATCGCAAAGTTAACGCCCACAAAACCAATCTCCGCTTTGCCATCACCGTCGCTATCTACCGCTTCACCAGCCAGTTCTTCACGGATATCATTTAAAATACGATCTTGCTCTTGACCAGATAGCATGCCGATTTCAATTTCAAACTCGCTGTAATGCGTGCCGAAGGTATCTGCACCGTTCTGCGCACGGCCCACCCATTGCGTGACCGATTTTACACCTTTAATCGCGCTGATAGTTTTGGCAACTTGCTTGCCTAGCCGCAAAGACTCTTGCTCTGAGGTGCCTGGCACGGCAGTCATGTGCATAATAAAGTGGCCTTCGTGCAAGGCAGGAATAAACTGACTTTTAAATAAAGGCAATATCCCTAAGCCTAGCGCAATCAATAACAGGCTAATGCTTATTACAAGTTTGTATTGTTTTTCGATTGCAACTAAAAGTGCCACATAACTTTTTTTAATCCATTTAATAATGGGAGCATCTTCGGTATCTAATTTTGCATGACCAAGCATCAGATAGCACAGCGCAGGGGTAAGTGTGAGTGCAACCACGAGTGAGGCCATAATTGCAGCAATATATGCAAACCCCAATGGCGCAAATAGCTTGCCCGCTACGCCAGATAATGTGAGCAAAGGCACAAATACGAGTGCCACTATAATGGTTGCATAC
>JAIYEJ010000037.1 GCA_027487055.1 Methylotenera sp.
AAGGCTAGACGTCCTTCGACACAAAAATAACTATGATGAAGTTACAGGCTTAATGAACCGAGATTACTTCATCAATGCTATTGAAGCCACCATCAGCCAAGATGAATATAACGAAGGCGCCCTCGTCATTTGCAGACTTTCGAACCTTAAACAAATCGATGAAACATTAGGTTATCCCCAGGCCAATGCTATCCTAAAACTTATTGGTGCCACTTTAACCAATGCTTGTGAAAATGATAAAAGCCTATTTGCTGGGAGATTAAGTGGTACTGAATTCGCGATCTTCTGCAAAGAGACAAGTGATGAGTTTAAACTTGCTACTGAATTGAAAAGGAGCGTTTCAGAAGCAGCTGAAATGAATAATCCCGAATTAATGGCACGCTTTTTAGTTGTCACTACAAAGGCTAGAAAAATGGATGAAACTGCATCTTTGTTCAAGATGCTTGAATTCATATTAAATCTCTCAGGCTTAAGTGAAGAAAATTATTTACGCGTGTTAAACGCAAGTAGCATTACATCAACAGAAAGTAATTATTTATATGAATGGAAAACATCGCTAAATGAAGCACTTTCTAAAAAACGTATTAAGCTAGAACACTACCCAGTTATTACTTCTGAGGGTGTACTGATTCACAACGAAAGTCCGGTAAGACTTCAACTAGAAGAAAATGGTCAATGGCTTTGTGCTGGGGAGTTTATCCACTGGGCAACTGAGTTAAATCTAATAAAAGCGATTGATGAATTAGTGCTTGAAGTAGCAATTAATTTATTGATCCAAGATCCCAAACCTATTTGTTTAAATGTATCTGGCACAGCGATGTGCGATAGAAAATATAGCCAAAAAGCCGCTAAACTGATCAAACAAAAATTAGATGACCCAAGTCTTTTGAGTTTTGAGGTGTCCGAAACTGCTGCCTTTGATAACTTGGCTGAATTTAAATACTTCAGTAGCAAATTGATTGCAGCTGGGGCACAAGTTGGTATTGAGCATGTTGGCATGCGTATTTCTCGCTTAGGCGAACTACATGATATTGGTATGAGCTTTATTAAATTTGACGCCTCTATAGTACGCGGAATAGATACAAATGAAACAAATAAAACTCTATTGCGTGGTTTGTGCATGGTGACACATTCTATAGGTCTGCAAGCAATTGCTGAAGGGGTGAATACCATGCATGAAATTGAATCACTTAAAGAAATTGGTATTGATGGGGTGACAGGCCCTGGGGTAAAACTTAAAAACTAGTCTGGTATGCTTTTTATCTTCGGTAGTTGCTATTAAGCATTAAAGCGAGCTGAAGCCTATCTTTTACCTTTAGACATTCAAATGTTGCAGCCAAGTGTGCCTTAACTGTGCGCTCAGATATTTTAAGTATGCGGGCAATTTCTTTGTTGCTTAGGCCTTTTGCAGCTTCCATTGCTACATCCTTTTGGCGCTTGGTTAATTTTGCAAGCAAAGCTTCGACTTGTTTGGGTTGATTACCTACAAGCTTAGTAGAAGCCTCTATTAAACGCTTTAATAGCTCATTTCCCAACCATAAGCCACCATGGCTAATCACTGTTTTAATTTCTTTTAAGACTTCAGGGGCAGAGTAAGCATGGCAATACCCCACAGCACCCAAACTTAAGGCATGCATCGCCTCTGCCTGAATGGGAGAGTTTGCCAAAACAACGATTTTTGAATTTCTATAATTTTTTTGAATTTGCGAAATTGTATTAGCAAGCCATTCTTGCCTATCAACATTCATATGTAGCCAAAATAAAATAGCTTCATCTTTTTGGGATTTAGTGATTTTAAGATTGTTACTAATTTTAGCTTTAGGGAAAGCTTCTACCCAACTTATCAGTGCAGCACTCAGTGGCGATATAAAAACATCTTGCATGTGATTGATTAACTATCTTTCGCTAAATGCGTAAGACCTGGCTTTCAAAACAGGTTTTAGCAAATAAGACAGTATCGTTTTTTTGCCTGTCAGAATATCCACTTGGGCAACCATACCTGGAATAATGGGTAAATCTTTACCAAGGCTAGACTTTATTGTACGAACACGCACCAAATAATATGCGTTACCTTTGTCATCCACAGTAGAGTTTGCTGAAATGCTTTCCACAACCGCATCTAAAGTGCCATAAATAGTGTAATCATAAGCTGTCAATTTTACGACTGCTGGCTGGTTTGGGCGCAAAAATGCAATATCTTTAATTTGTACTTTAGTTTCTAACACCAACGCGTCATCTGTCGGCACAAGCTCTAACACTTCTTTACCTGGCTGAATGACTCCGCCTACTGTATTAAAAAATAAACGACTGACTTTGCCATTGACTGGCGATTTTAAAGTCGCTTGTTTTACTTTGTCAGTCAGTGCAACACTGGTTTCAGTCAAACTATTGAGTTTTGCAGTGGTGTCATTTAATTCAGTACGCACTTTGCTTTTAAAAGTTTGTTCAGACTCAGTGACCTTACGTCTAGCCTCGCTAATAGAAGATTGTATGCGACTAATTTGAGCTTTTGATTGTTCAATCTCACCTCTAGCCCGAGTAGATTCGCGCTCTAGTTTTAAAATATCAATCTCGGACACTGCACCACTTGCTAATAAGGGTCTATTAGCAGATAGCTCTTTATTTGCTGACTCATACGTTTTTTCAGCAAACTCTTTTTTTGATTGTACTTCTATTAACTCTTTTTCTCGCTGAGCTAACTGATCTCTTCCAATACTTAAAATTGAAGCAAGTTCATCTCGACTGGCATTATATAAAGCATATTCCTGCTCATAGACCAATGGACTTTCTGTTTTTACTTCTGTTGGTGGATTAAAATTACCGCCAACCGCCAATGCATTTAAACGAGCCTGTTTAGCCAGAAGCGCCAAGTATTGACCTTTGTTTTCTCGCAATGAAGACACCGCCCTAGTTTCATCGATTTTGATTAAAGGTGTACCTACTTTAACAACTTCACCCTCTTTAACTAAAATCTCAGCAACAATACCACCATCTAATGATTGAATGACTTGTAATTGACGTGAAGGAATTACTCTGCCCTCACCACGCGTTACCTCATCCACCTTGGCAAACCAAGCCCAAATAATAATTGCAATTAAGATAGCCGCAATTACATAAAGTAGTTTTTTTGCTTTTAGAGGAGTTTGTTCTAATATCGCCAGATCCGCTTCTTCACTCCATGCCAAGTCATCTCGACTCTCTGTTGGCACTGCACGGTCTACCATATAATAGATAGGCTTCGTTATCCAAGTTTGGCCTTTAAGAAAGTTGTTAAAAGCCCCTATTTTTTTAAATAATCCCTCGCTCATATTATTTTTCCAAACGCATCACAGCGCCTTTGCTATCTTGCCGCTACGTAATGCTTCAATAACTTGATCCTTAGCACCATCAGCCACTACTCTGCCAGAATCAATCACAATGATGCGACCAACCAAGTCAAATAATCCAGAACGGTGTGATATCAGCACCACCGTTTTACCTTGTGTGGCTTCAGATAAGCGTTTCTTTACCGCGTCCTCGCCACTGTGATCCATCGCACTAGTAGGTTCATCCAGCAAAATAATGTTGGGTTTATTTATTAATGCACGCGCAATACCAACACCTTGTTTTTGCCCGCCAGACAAGGTTTCACCGCGCTCGCCAACAAGTAAATCAAAACCTTTAGGGTGACTATTGATGTACTCATCAATACCACCGGCATGTGCAGCTGCTAGCACAGTTGCATCATCCACGTGTGGTGAGGCTATTGTTAAATTATCGCGCATAGTCCCATAAAACAATTGCGTATCTTGCTGCACATACCCTACACAGCGGCGCAATTCGGCTGTATCAATCTGACGAATATCAATTCCATCGATCAAAATTGAGCCTTCTGTTGGCTGATAGAGACCCAACATCAATTTATGTATCGTCGTCTTGCCAGAGCCCATCCTACCCAACAAGGCTACATGCTCGCCTGCTTTAATTTTGAATGACACTTTATTAAGCGCCTTTTCTTCTGCCCCAGGATAACTAAAGCTCACTTCTCTAAATTCTATGTCACCTCTAAAGGTTGGACGAGATAAAAAATTTGAATCAGCTGGTCTTTCAACTCGCTTTTCCATAATCTCATTAAGAGACTCAAGTGATGTTGAAGCAGTATGATATTGAGTGAGCAATCCCGCAAGCTGGCCAATTGGGGCAAGCGCCCGTCCAGCCAACATAGTAGAAGCAATTAAAGCACCCATAGTCAAATCACCATTGGTGACAAGATATACACCTAGAACAACTAACACCACATTAGTAATTTGTTGAAGTGCATTCGAGCCATTATTAATGGATTGTGAAAGGAGTTTTAATTTACTACCTACTTCACTTAAATAAATAGCACTATGTTCCCATTTTCGTTGCATGGTGCCCTCTATGCCAAGAGCTTTTACAGTTTCTAAACTCACTAAGCTTTCAATGAGCGTCGCATTTCGCAAGGCACTCGCACGGTACATAGTTTCTGAAAGTTCATGCATTTTGGTTTGAACACTAAATGCATAAAGCAACATAATAATTCCACCGACAATGACTGGAACAATCATAGGTAAAGAAATCCAAGCCATGACACCTATGAAAATTAAGCCAAAGGGTAAGTCAATTAATGTAGTCACTGTGGCAGATGTAATGAAATCACGAACACTTTCAAAAGAGCGTAAATTATTTGCAAGCGATCCAACAGAATTAGAACGGTGCTCTAAACGCGTACCTAGCACTTGTTCCATAATACGCGCACTGAGTTTGATATCCACACGAGTGCTAGCCCAATCTAAAAAATAACCCCGCATGGTACGTAATATCAAATCGCCAATCACAATGATTGCAATACCAATTGCCATCACCCATAAGGTTTCTATAGAACGATTTGGGACGACCCTATCGTATACGTTCATCGTAAATATCGGCATGGCAAGTGCGAATATATTTACCAAAAAGGCCGCAATCAGCACATCACGATAAATACGTTTATTTTCAGCAAGTGTGCCCCAAAACCAATGCTTCAATCTGACTTTACCTACTGCTGGGGTCCTTTTATCGAATACATACTTTGGTTTAGTGACTATCATGTAGCCGGCATATTGCTTCATTAAATCAGCCAAAGGGACAGCAACTTCAGCATCACCTAATTCAGGATAAATCACACTCGCAACATTCGTTTGTGCATCAAGCCCAGTAAGCATGCAAGCTTCATCGTTGTTTAACAACAAAGTTACAGGGAAAAACTCTGCTCGGATTTTATTAAGCGGTTTCTTAAGTATAGTAACTGCAAGGTTTGCACGCTCTGCAGCACGCTTAAAAAGTGTTGGGGTAATTTTTCCATTACGCAATGGCAAGCCAGCGGAGAGTGCATCTCTTGTAGTTGCTATTTGATGAGCACGACAAGCAAGTAATAAGCAACCTAATAGTGAATCATCCACATTAGTTTGATTCTCTATGAGCGGTAACAAATCTTTATTTTCCATAACTATTTATGTTGGCTTACTTTTGATATCGGCTTATTTTAGTTAAGCACTTTGGTTCAATTTTTTAAAATTGTCATTTAATGTAA
>JAIYEJ010000203.1 GCA_027487055.1 Methylotenera sp.
CTGTGCCAAGTACAAACGATTAATCTCGACAGTATTCTTAAAAACCACTTTGCAACTTAATTATGAATTATATTAAGTTGTGAGTGGTTTTTTTGTTTATCCAATCACCAGATTTTCCGCCATTTTTTTCTAATAGTTTTATTTCTGTCATCACCATGCCGCGGTCAGCCGCTTTGCACATATCATAAATCGTGAGTAAACCAATATTTACCGCGGTCAGCGCTTCCATTTCAACGCCTGTTTGGCCTGTGGTCTCGCATGTGGCGGTGCAGGTAATGGCATAGGCAGCTTCATCCACCTCAAATGTAATCGCTACCTTAGTTAATGCAATTGGGTGGCAAAGTGGAATTAAATCAGAAGTTTTTTTACTGGCTTGTATCGCCGCAATTCGAGCAATACCAAGCACATCACCTTTTTTGGCGTTACCTTGCAAAATAAGCTTAAGCGTGGCGGGTAACATTTTTATTGTTCCGCTTGCAACTGCAATTCGCTTGCTTTTTGGTTTATCGCCCACATCTACCATATGTGCTTGGCCGCTCTTGTCAAAATGTGTGAGTGTGCTCATACACTTAATTCCTATTAAACTAAATTTTACAAAATATAATATTGCTGAACTAGAAGTATAAAATCGCTATCATAACAATAATGAAATTAAAGCATATTTTAATTATAGCCCTGTTGGCTGCAAACGTTGCTTTTGCAGAGAATACTGCCCAATCTGAATCGCCACTACTCGCAACAGAAAAGCCATCTTTATCTGGCAAACCACTTAGTACTAAGATTCCTGCCAATATTGAAAACAACCTGCCCGATTTAGGTGATGTATCGCAAACTGTACTCACGCCTCAAGATGAGCAGCGCATTGCCGAGCAGATTTTACGACAAGTCGCCGTTAGTGATGAAGTTTTGCAAGATGCAGAAGTAACAGATTATCTGCAATCGTTAGGTAACAGGCTAGCATCGGCAAGTGCGGATACAAGACAAAAATTTACCTTTTTTGTAGTTCGCGATAAATCTATTAACGCATTTGCAATGCCAGGTGGCGTGATTGGGGTGCATACTGGGTTAATGCTTGCATCTAACAGAGAATCAGAACTTGCAAGTGTGCTCGGTCATGAAATTGGTCATGTGACACAAAGGCATTTGGCTAGAATGCTGGCAAAGCAAAAAACGGATACATTCAAAAATATTGGTTCTATGGTACTAGCATTGTTGGTTTCGCGTGCTAATCCAGAGCTTGCAACGGGCGCCCTTGCAACGGCATCTGCAAGTGGAGTACAGCGGCAGTTAGATTACACGCGTGAACATGAGCGCGAGGCTGACAGGGTGGGATTGAATGTGTTAGATGCTGCGGGCTTTGATGTGAGGGGTATGCCCGCTTTCTTTACCACTTTGCAACGTGGCACAAGGTTTGCGGAAGGTAGCGCACCAAGCTTTTTGCGCACACACCCACTTAATGCAGAGCGTATTGCAGATGTGTCGAATCGTGTGGAGACAATGCCATATAAACAAGTTGTAGATAGTTTAGAGTTTAGTTTAGTGCGTGCAAAATTGCGCGCTGGCGATGATTTGGCGCAAGCTGCAATTGATCAATTTGAAGAAAATATTAAAGAAAGACGCTTTACGAATGAAATTTCTGAGCATTATGGTTTGGCGCTGGCCATGTTGCGTAAAAATGATTTAGCGGGTGCAAGCGCACAAGTGAAATGGCTTAAAATAAATGCGCCAAAAAATGCATTTATTGAGAACCTAGCCGCGCGACTAGAGGTTTCTAAAAATAACCTGCAAGCTGCTGCCAGCCAATATGCAAAGGCCATAGCGCAGTTTCCTAATCATCGTTCACTTATTTACGGTTATGCAGAACACTATTTAGCGAGCAATCAACCAGATAAAGCCATTCAACTGGTGCAACAAAAACAATCGCTTTATCCAGATGATCCATATTTTTATGATATTTTAGCTAAAGCTTATAACGCGAAAAATAAAAATCTGCAGCGCTTTCAAGCCCAAGCAGAATCGTATTACCGTAAATACAATCTTAAAAAGGCTATTGAACAAATGGAGTTTGCCTCAAAAGCAAAAGATGGTAATTTTTATGAACATTCAATTGTCGATGCACGTTTAAAAGAATTTAAACGCTTGCTTGAAAATGAAAAATTAGCAGATGAAAGATTAGGTTGATGCGACTAGTAAACACAAAAATTAACTCAAAACTTAACCCAACTATAAAGCCAATTTTGGATACAAAGCGCAGGGCACTTTTAAGTGTCATGATGACTGCCTCGGTAAGTGCATTGCTATTGCCTGTGAAAGCAATCGCGGCGATATGGAACAAAGCCGCTTTTGAGGCAACACAGCTGAATCAAGCGCAAAAAGACTTAGGCATTAGTGATGAGTTGCCAAGTCAAGAAATCGAAATCATCGCGCCAGACCGTGCAGAAAACGGCGCGATTGTGCAGGTGGAAATAAAAAGTCGTATTCCCCAAACAGAGGCCATTGCTATTTTTGTAGATAAAAATCCTACCGCACTGATCGGAAATTATATGTTCACCAATGGCGCTTTACCGCAGATCATAACGCGCATCAAAATGGCAGATACTTCAGATATAAAAATTGTGGTGAAAGCGGGTGATAAATATTATACAAATACAAAAAATGTAGTTGTGCTTGAAAACGGTTGTGGATAAAGCGAGTACAACTATGGAAAACAACATGAAAATGCGCGCTAAGCTTAAAAGCGATATTACTGAAGTTAAAGTAATCATAAGTCACCCCATGGAAACGGGGCGCAAGAAAGATGATTTCGGTGCAATAATGCCCGCACACTTTATACAACTTGTTACCGCAAGTTTAAATAATCTGCCCGTATTAGAAATGCAATGGGGTACTGGAATTTCAAAAAATCCATATTTAACATTTTATTTAAGCAACGCAAAAGTTGGAGATAATATAGTGGTTACTTGGTATGATAATTTTGGAGAAACAGGCACCGGTGAAATATTAGTGACTAGTTAAATTTCATAAAACCTATAAGTAATTATTAGTATTATTTGATACACGAATGTTATGTGATAAATAATATTAATTAAATAGTTAAATATAATTAAATTTACTTAATATTTAGTTATCTTTATAATTCGGTCTTGCTTGATTCGCTCAGCTTGATTTACTCGGCAATTTTTAAAAAACTTAATATCTTTAGGAGTCTATATGTCATTAATTAATACAGCAGTACAACCATTTAAAGCACAAGCTTTTCATAACGGGAAATTTATTGAGGTGACAGAAGCTAGTCTAAAAGGTAAATGGTCAGTGATTATTTTTATGCCTGCTGCATTTACTTTTAACTGCCCAACTGAGGTAGAAGACGCGGCTGACAACTATGCAGAATTTCAAAAAGCGGGTGCAGAAGTTTATATTGTCACCACTGATACCCACTTTTCACACAAAGTTTGGCATGAAACTTCACCAGCAGTTGGTAAAGCAAAATTCCCATTAGTAGGTGACCCAACGCACCAATTAACGCGTGCTTTTGATGTGCATATTGATGAAGAAGGTTTAGCATTGCGCGGTACTTTTGTGGTTAACCCGGAAGGCATGATTAAAACGCTAGAAATTCACAGTAACGAAATCGCACGTGATGTAAAAGAAACATTACGTAAACTAAAAGCAGCACAATTTACAGCAAGTCACCCTGGCCAAGTTTGCCCAGCAAAATGGAACGAAGGTGCAGCGACTTTGACACCATCACTCGATTTAGTTGGCAAAATCTAAGGTCATTTATGAGTTAAGTCGCTTTGAGACAGAATCTTAAAGCGGCAAAAAACGAGGCATTATTCAAAAGATAATGCCTTTTATTTACTGTTTGCATTTTAAAGAGAAACAAAAATGGCACTCGAAGAAAGTATCAAAACCCAATTACAAACCTATTTACAAATGTTGCGTGAGCCCATTATTTTGGCTGAATCACTTGATAACAGTGCAGGTGCGAGCGAGATGCACGATTTGCTCACAGAAATCGCCAGCATGTCAGATAAAATCACTCTGACACAAGAAGATAATGCACGTAAACCCTCATTTGCCGTTAAACGTGGTACAGATCATAGCCAAGCCCAAAAGGCTGTTGGCGTGCGCTTTGCAGGTATCCCGCTTGGTCACGAATTTACCTCATTAGTGTTGGCGCTGTTGCATACAGGTGGTCATCCAATGAAGTTAGAACAAGAAAAAATAGACCAAATTGCTGCCATTGAAGGTGAGTTTCATTTTGAGACTTATGTGTCACTGACCTGCCATAACTGTCCAGATGTTGTGCAAGCCATGAATATGATGGCTGTGATTAACCCGAATATCACGCACGTGATGGTAGAAGGGGGCATGTACCAAGACGAAATCAAAGCGAAGGAGATTATGTCTGTACCCACCATTTACTTAAATGGCGAAGTGTTTGGTGCTGGCCGTATGGAGTTGGATGAAATCTTAGTCAAAATTGATACAGGTGCAGTGGCACGCGAGGCCAAAAAGTTAGATGAAAAAGCGCCGTATGATGTTTTGGTGGTGGGTGGCGGCCCTGCTGGTGCATCTGCTGCCATTTATGCGGCACGTAAAGGGATTAGAACAGGTATCGTCGCCGAACGTTTTGGCGGTCAAGTGATGGACACATTGGGTATTGAAAACTTTATTTCGGTGAAAGAAACCGAAGGGCCTAAACTGGTCGCTGCTTTTGAAGAGCATGTGAAAAGTTATGATGTGGATATCATGAACTTGCAACGTGCCACCGCGATTGCTGAACCTGGTAAAGAAGGCAATAAAAATACCAGCTTAATTGAGGTTAAGCTTGAAAATGGTGCGGTATTGAAATCAAAAGCGGTGATTTTAGCTACAGGCGCGCGCTGGCGCGAGCTAAACGTGCCGGGAGAAAAAGAATACCGTGGCAAAGGTGTGGCCTACTGCCCGCATTGCGATGGCCCATTATTTAAAGGCAAACCTGTTGCGGTGGTGGGAGGTGGCAACTCTGGTGTAGAAGCGGCGATTGATTTGGCAGGTTTTGTTGCGCATGTCTCTATATTGCAATTTGATACAGAACTCAAAGCGGATGCAGTGTTGGTAAAAAAACTGCGCTCGTTAAATAACGTAACCATCATCACCAGTGCTCAAACCACCGAAATTACTGGCGATGGGCATAAAATGAATGGCCTAACTTTTACAGACCGTGTGACCGGTGAGAGTAAGCACTTACCATTAGATGCCGTATTTGTTCAAATTGGCTTGTTGCCTAATAGTGATTGGCTTAAAGGTACCTTGAATTTAAGTAAGTTTGGCGAGGTAGAAATTAATCACCATAATGCGACATCGTTACCAGGTGTGTTTGCGGCGGGCGATGTTACGACGACGCCTTATAAGCAAATTATTATTGCCATGGGAGAGGGCGCAAAAGCGGCCTTAGGTGCATTCGATTATTTAATTAGGCAATAATTCAACAAATTAAAAATGCGGTTATCAAAACGGTAACCGTTTTTTTTTGCTTATACTGTTTACAACTTTGTCACATTGCACTAGTCATAACAAAATCATATTAAAGCGAGTCACCACATGAGAACTGAAACCAGCAAAGCCCCACAAACCATTTACCTGAAAGATTACGCGCCAGTACCATTTTTGGCGCAAAAAATTGCGTTAAAGTTTGAGTTGTTTGCAGAAAAAACGATGGTCACGTCAACTGTGGATTACATTAAAAATCCAACCAGCCTAGGATTGGATTTAGTGTTAAATGGTGACCACCAAACCGTGATGAGCGTTTTAATGAATGGGCAAGCGTTTAGCGATTATGTTATTGAAGATGGCAAAATGACAATTGCCAACGTGGCAGAAATTACGGGTGGAAAGTTTGCGCTTACTATCGTCTCGGAGATAGACCCAGCAGGCAACACCGCGCTTGAGGGTTTGTACCAATCGCAAGGCAATTACTTTACCCAATGCGAGGCAGAAGGCTTTAGAAGGATCACCTTCTTTCAAGATCGCCCAGATGTGCTCTCGATATTTAATGTACGTATTGAAGCCGCTAAACAATCTCATCCTGTACTGCTCTCTAACGGCAATTTGATGGCTGAAGGCGATATAGGAAACGATCGTCACTTCACAGAATGGTTTGACCCTTTCCCCAAACCATGTTACTTGTTCGCGCTAGTCGCGGGCGATTTGGTGCATATTGCAGATAGCTTTACTACCATGTCTGGACGCAAAGTCGATTTGCGCATTTATGTGCGACCGGGTGACGAAGCGCAGTGCGACCACGCCATGCAGTCGCTCAAAAAATCCATGCGTTGGGATGAAGAAATCTATGGGCGCGAGTACGAGCTAGATCGCTTCAATATTGTGGCGGTGAGTGACTTCAATATGGGCGCGATGGAAAACACTTCGCTCAATATTTTCAACACAGCGCTAGTATTAGCACAACAAGAAACCGCAACTGATGCGGATTTTATGAGCGTTGAAGCCGTTGTCGCGCATGAGTATTTTCACAACTGGACAGGCAATCGCGTGACTTGTCGTGATTGGTTTCAACTCTCACTCAAAGAAGGCCTCACCGTATTTAGAGACCAAGAATTTAGCTCGGACATGAACTCGCGCGCGGTACAACGGATTGACGATGTGAATGGTCTACGTCGCATGCAATTTTCAGAAGACGCCAGCCCGCTCGCGCACCAAGTTCAGCCCGATAGCTTTATTGAAATTAGCAATTTCTACACCACCACCGTCTACGAAAAAGGTGCGGAGCTCATCCGTATGCAACACACGTTATTGGGCGCAGAAACCTACCGCAAAGCCACCGATTTATACTTTAACAGACACGATGGCCAAGCCGTAACCTGCAACGATTTTGTGCAATGCATGGCAGATGCCTCAGGCCGTGACATGGCACAATTCTTTTTGTGGTACAAACAAGCTGGTACGCCTACATTGCAAGTGAGCAGCCACTTTGATGCTGCGCAACAGCGCTATACGCTCACATTTAAACAATCACAGCCTGATACGGCGGGTCAAAGCAATAAACAGCCATTAAATATTCCAATCGCTGTTGGCTTATTAGATGCACAAGGCAAAGAAATTCAAGCTACCACCATCTTAGAAATGACATTACGTGAGCAAAGCTTTAGCTTTGATGGGATCACTGCCCGCCCTGTGCCCTCTATTTTGCGAAACTTTTCTGCGCCAGTGAAATTGGTCACCGATTTAAGCGATGAAGATTTACGCCTATTGCAGATTTATGACACCGATGGCTTTAACAAATGGGAGGCAGGCCAGACACTGGCCTTGCGTAACATCGAGCGTGTGATGGCAAACCCGCAATCGGACATTGCTACGTTTATTGAAGACTTTGGCAATTTAATCTCGCAAGGTTTAGCTGGCAACAACGATAAAGCCCTACTCGCTCGCGCCTTAAGCTTGCCAGAAACTTCGGTGATTGCGCAAAATCAAGCCATCATCGACCCCGCCGCCATCGACCAAGCGCGCACTTACTTGCTCACGCAAATCAAACGCGCACACAAAGAAGCCCTGGCCAAACTGTATGATGCCAACACCGATACAGGCGCATTTGCCATTACACCTGAGGCGATGGGCAAACGTGCATTGCGTAACGTGTTGCTAGAACTGCTCACCATCAGCAAAGGCACAGGCTGTGCCACCCGCGCCAAAACGCATTACTTTAACGCCAACAACATGACGGATAGAGTTGCCGCACTCGCCAGCCTCGCCGATAGTAATCAACCAGAACATGAAGAAGTGTTTGAACATTTTTATCAAACCTATAAACAATATCCGCTGGTGGTAGATAAATGGTTTAAACTCCAAGCCATGGGAAATCGCGACAGCAGTTTTGAAGACTTTGCCAAACTGCGCCAACACGCAGAATTCAATATCAAAAACCCAAACCGCGTGCGCTCGCTGTATACTGCGTTTTCACTCTACAACCCAGTTAAATTCCACGACCCCAGTGGCAAAGGCTACGCGCTACAACGCGATGCGATTATTGAACTCAATGCTATCAACCCACAAATCGCCGCGCGTCAAGTTAACCCATTTAGAGAATGGAAACGATACACGCCACAACTGCAAGCCCACATGCAAGCCGCTTTGCAAGAGATTTTAGACACGCCCAATTTATCGAATGATGTGTTTGAAGTGGTGAGTAAGAGTTTGAAGGGATAAGCTTATCTTTAAGTGAAGGTTAATCATCGGTCTATTTTGTGCTGTGCTTTTGTCCCTGCAAAATTTGGCCGATGTTTTCTTCAATCCAATCTGTCAGAGACTCGACTTGACGGCCGATACCTTCGCCTAGTGGCGTGAGAGAATACTCTGTATGTGGGGGCACAACAGGGTAGGAAACTCTGAGAACAAATCCATCCATCTCAAGTTGTTGCAACGTTTGTGTTAACATTTTTTCACTTACCCCTCCAATTTTTCTACGCAATTGGCTAAAGCGATGCGTGCCATTTAACAACACAATCAGTACTAGCACCCCCCACTGACTAGTAATGTGTTTGAGTATTTCGCGTGAAGGACACTCTTTAGAGAGTACTTCTCCTCGTTGGATAACGGCGGCTAATATACCTTTATTTTCATCAGACATAATACTTACCTTTTTGTGTGTACTTACTTTTAGAAAGTATAGCTGATATGCTTCGCTTTCCAAAATCAATTTAACAGGAAAAGAGTTTTTATGATTGTGATTACAGGTGCAACAGGCCAACTTGGTCGTTTAGTGATTAACGCTTTATTGAAAAAAATTCCATCAAATCAACTTATAGCGGCTGTGCGTGATGTAGATAAAGCCCAAGACATTGCAGCACTAGGTGTTGACGTGCGCCACGCCGACTACAACCGGCCATCAAGTTGGGATGCCGCTCTAAAAGGCGC
>JAIYEJ010000111.1 GCA_027487055.1 Methylotenera sp.
CCAGCGCAATATCCACGCTCACATTATTGCAATTAATCTGAATATTTTTGGCAGATTTGCTGCTGATAAAGTCTTTGCCTGTGTTAGGGTCAACACACAGTTTTAATACGCTTTGAATAAGTAGTTCAGTTATCGCCATGTGGCTGTCCTTAAATTAATTCTTGAGTAAAAAGATAGGATATTTTAAGGTATAAATGTTGTTAAGTCATACGCTATAGACATAAAAAACGTTATAAAGAGCATAAGATATTGTATATAAACAAGGCCAGTAAACTGGCCTTGTCGTTAATAGCAGTCAATTTTTTATAAAAACTGGCCGGATTTATAATTGATGTAACCATTTAAAGTAAAGGTTATTTATTGATCATTGATTGATTCAATACCAAAGATGCGATTTCGGACTCTTCATCCGCTGGAATGATTAAAATCGGCTTTGATGCAGGTTGGCTGAGCCATATTTGATTTGATTGATTGGCGACCTCTGATAGTTCAAAGCCTAAAAAAGATAGAGGTTCGCATATTAACCTTCGTACCTCTGCCGCATGTTCACCAATTCCACCAGTGAAAACAAGCGCGTCAATACCACCGGCTTTGGCCGCATACCCACCAATAAATGCGCGAACGCTGCGCGCAAAATAATCAACGGCAAATGCCGCCGCATCGCTCTTGCTAGCTAACAATTTTTGCATATCGTTGCTCTCGCCATTGGATAGCGCGCGCAAACCGCTTTGATTGAAAATGAGATCATGCAACTTTGAAGAATCAAGTGTTTTAGCTAAGGTAAGAATCACGCCAGGGTCCATGTCACCGCTTCGGGTTGCCATGGGAATGCCCCCTGCAGTGCTAGAGCCCATGCTGGTATCAATTGATTGTAGATGCTCTAATAAACATAAACTGCAACCGCTACCAAGATGCGCGACTACAATTCGTCCTTGTGTAATGTGGCTGTCCAGCAGTTTAGGCAGTTGTTTAGCAACATGAGCATAATTTAAGCCATGGAAACCAAAACGACGCAACTGGAATGTTTCAGGAATCGGATAGCGATATGCAAGTTCAGGCAGTTGAAAGTGAAATGCATTGTCAAAACATGCCCATTGCGGCACGGGTGATTGGTGACAAAAATACTCTGTACAACGTTTGATGCCATGCAAATGCAAGGGGGTATGCAATGGAGCAAACGCGGTTAGTGTTTCTAAGCGTTGTAACTCGCTTGCCGTCACCAATCTTGCTGCTTGCTCGATGTGCCCGCCAAATACGAAGCGGTGGGCAATCAATGTAGGTGAAATGTGACCTAAGTCTGTAAATAGTTGACGGAATGCTTCGTCAAAACCCGCTATTGATGGTTGTTGCGTGTCTATACTGTAATGAAAGTTTTTACGGGGATGATCGGCAATAAAACAAGCGGCTTTAAGGCTAGATGAGCCACAGTTGATTACGAGCAAGACGACCTCTTTATTAGCTGTATTATCTAATGCTAGCCCTTCCATTGCCAGTTGTCCTCTTCAGGCATGTCTACGCCATAGGTATACGCGTATTGACAACATGCAATCTGCCGATTGCGCAACTCTTCTTGCACATGAGCGCCGATATTGCGTAAAGAAGGTACGCGGTAAATTGCCTCTATCGCTAAACTAAAGCGGTCAATATGGTTTTGTATGGCAAGCTCAAGCGGGGTGTTAATGCTGCCTTTTTCACGGTAACCTCTTACGTGCAAATTGGCATGGTTGGTTCGACGATATGTGAGTCTGTGAATCAGGTATGGGTAGCCATGAAAATTGAAAATGATGGGCTTGTCTGTGGTAAAGAGACGGTCAAACTCTTTATCTGATAAGCCGTGCGGATGTTCACTTTCTGGGGTTAGCTTGTATAAATCAACCACATTGATAAAGCGTATCTTTAATGATGGAAAGTGTTGGCGTAATAGCGCAGTTGCGGCTAGCGCCTCTTTGGTGGGGACATCCCCTGCACAAGCCATAATTAAATCTGGTTCGCAACCTTCATCATTGCTGGCCCAATCCCAAATGCCTAATCCCTTTGTACAATGGGTTGTAGCATTGGTAATGTCGAGATATTGCAGATGATTTTGTTTGTCACAAACAATTACATTAACATAGTCAGTGCTACGTAAACAATGGTTAGCCACTGATAACAAACAATTGGCGTCTGGCGGTAAATAGATGCGTGTAATTTCAGGACTCTTGTTGACAACGATGTCCAAAAAACCAGGATCCTGATGGGTGAATCCATTATGGTCTTGCCGCCATACTGTTGAGGTAATGAGTAAGTTGAGTGAAGCAATCGGTGCGCGCCAACTAACTTTTTTTGACATATCCAACCATTTGGCATGCTGGTTAAACATAGAGTCAATTACATGTACAAACGACTCGTAACTAGATAAAAATCCGTGTCTTCCTGTTAATAAGTAACCCTCTAACCAACCTTCTACAGTATGTTCAGAAAGATATTCCATGACCTTGCCATCTGCTGCGAGCTCGCCACCATCTTCATCTTCTGGCAATCTACCCGCCAACCATGTTTTTTTGCTGGCCTGATAAACATCCTGTAATTTATTTGAACTGGTTTCATCTGGACCAAACAATCGAAAGTTGTGAGGATTAGCAAACATTACATCACGAAGCAGACAGCCAAGTGGTTGGGTGTTCGAGTGTTGAGATCCTTCGGAAGGTATGGCGGACACAGCATATTCACGAAAGTCAGGTAAACGCAAAGGCTGGCGCAACAAGCCCCCATTAGCGTGAGGATTGGCGCTCATGCGGCTGTTTCCAATTGGTGCAAGTTGCGCTAGTTCAGGCAACAAACGACCGCTAGCATCAAACAAGGTTTCTGGTTGATAACTACGCATCCACGATTCTAACTGCGCAAGATGGTCGGGGTTTTCTGCTGGTTTACTTATTGGCACCTGATGCGCCCGCCAGCTATTTTCTATTATATGACCATCTACTTTTTTGGGGCCAGTCCAACCCTTAGGGCTTCGCAAGACTATCATGGGCCAACGTGGACGGCTACTATCATGTGTTTCTCGCGCATTACTCTGTATGGACTTAATGTGGGTTATGCAAGTCTCCATGACCATAGCCATTTGCTGATGCATTTTTTCGGGGTCATCACCCTCCACAAAATAAGGTGTCCAACCGTAGCCCGTAATTAAGTTTTCCAGTTCATCATGGGTAATTCTCGACAATACCGTTGGGTTGTTAATTTTATAACCATTCAGATGCAATATGGGCAACACCGCGCCGTCACGCACTGGGTTCAGAAATTTATTTGAATGCCATGCCGTTGCCAAAGGACCAGTTTCGGCTTCCCCATCCCCCACCATGACTGTGACAAGCAAGTCGGGATTATCAAAAGCAGCGCCAAAGGCATGTGACAGGCTATACCCCAGTTCGCCACCTTCATGAATCGAACCTGGCAGTTCGGGGGTGCAATGACTACCAAATCCACCAGGA
>JAIYEJ010000100.1 GCA_027487055.1 Methylotenera sp.
CACACTGATAAAAGTATTATTCTAGTTTGTCTGAAAATATTTAATAGTGCCAATTTTCAGATGTCTGCTTTGTCCCCATAGTACGCGTTCAATTTATCGACAACGTCAAAAATTACGATGGCTACATTCAAATAAAAACAGGGGGCTCCTTTGAAACAATTCTAGATGGCTCTTTTCACTGGAATACTCAAAATATTAATAATGGGAGTTTTGTTGTGTATAGAATAGTGCTTTTTTGCATCAAAAAAATAACTAACTTATAAAGGGTTGTAATAATATTATTTATATATCCCTAGTCAGGTTTTAATGCACTAAGATAATTCTATTGGTTCAATGTAGAGAACATTCATTCATGATAAACTATAAGAGTAAGTAGATATGGAATATAAAAATTGTAAAGTTAAAAAAAATTTAGAAGCAATGTCTGTTTTTTCAATTTATACAAATATCCCATCATTCAAGCGGAACAGCTTTCCAACCCCAAAATGCAAATGTTAAATTTTAATATTATTGGCAGAACTGCACAAATTGTTCTTATTGGATTCCTCTTTTCGTCTTGCAACTTGCAAAGTCCTGATGATGAATTGAAGGTTGAGGCAGTAAAAGCTTTTTATCAGGCAACTCTCAACTTAAGTGAGGGGGGGATTCCAAAAAGATCAAGCCTGAAAAAGTTAAGTCCATTGATTTCATTGAAGTTTAATAAAAACCTTCAGGCCGCACTTGAGGCTGAGGAGAGAGAATTCAAACGATCAAAGGGCAAGGAACCACCTCTTGTTCAAGGAGCGCTCTTCTATTCACTCTTCGAGGGGGCTCAGCGGATTAAGGATATCCATACTGATTCAAAAGCTGGGGCGAATGCCTTCATTGTTGAATTAGAGTATGGGGATCCAATTATCAAAAATTCGTTCACCAAGTGGAGTGATCGTGCTATCGTGGTTAAAGAGAATGGGAAGTGGGTTGTAGATGATCTGGAGTTGCTTGGTGATTGGCAGTTTGGCGCCAAAGGAAAATTATCGACTATTCTTCATTCGGTTGCTAACTTTGATCAACAAGATCCTACTTCCAAGTAACAGTTTCATAAGCCTCCCATCGAAGTTACTGGCTTCAAGTCTTCATCTAACAGCTTAAGTGAATAATTTTATACAAATTGTATGTAACTTCTTATGTTACTTACTTTCATATGATTACTATTTCATGCTTTAGATGGGAAAATCAGCCTATTATAGATTGCCCAGAAATTTATTGAATATTACTCGATTTGACCTGCAGCAGTAATATTCATACCACCGTCAACATAGGTAATCTCACCGGTAATACCTGAAGCTAAATCGCTACATAAAAATGCAGCGGCGTTACCCACTTCTTCAATTGTCACATTACGGCGTAAAGCGGTATGTTTCTCGTTAAAACCAATCATTTTATCAAAGTCCGCGATGCCAGAAGCAGCAAGGGTTTTAATCGGACCTGCAGATACCGCATTCACTCGAATGCCCCGCGGACCTAGGCTTTGTGCTAAATAGCGTACATTTGCTTCTAGACTGGCTTTGGCAACACCCATGACGTTATAGTTTGGCATGGTTCGTTCTGCACCTAAATAGCTTAGTGTCAATAAACTACCTTTGCGGCCTTGCATCATTGGGTAAGCTGCTTTCGCCATGGCAGAAAAACTGTAAGAACTAATATCATGCGCGATGCGGAAATTTTCACGACTAATGCCATCTAAGCTAATCGTGTCTAAATAATCGCCATCAAGTGCAGATTTTGGCACAAAAGCCAGCGAGTGTACTAAGCCATCTAAGCCATCCCAATGTTTGGCAAGAGCAGGGAATAGTGCTTCAATTTGTGCATCAAATGCAACGTCACAAGGCAGAACGATTTTTGAATCAAAATCTGCGGCTAAGTCAGCCACGCGCTGCTCATGTTTTTCCATGTGGTATGTAAATGCGAGCTCAGCGCCTTCACGTTTCATCGCACTGGCGATGCCGTATGCAATTGAGCGGTTGCTGAGCAAGCCAGCGATGAGTATTTTTTTACCTACGAGAAATCCCATATTAAAATCCTATTGTAGTTTGGTCTATTTTCTTGAATTTAATCGAAGATTTACATACTTTATCTGCTACTAGCATGCTTTTATTTGCTTGAGCCACTTCTAGAATACATTTATTTTCTTGACCCACTTCGTGGGTCAAGTGCATCACGTAAACCTTCGCCTAATAAATTATACCCTAATACTGTCATTAAAATAGCTAATCCTGGGAATAGCGATAGCCACCAAGCAAACTGAATATAGTTTTTACCATCAGATAAAATATTGCCCCAAGAAGCCTGTGGTGCCTGAACACCAAGTCCTAAAAAGCTTAAGCCAGACTCTAGCAACACCGCACCAGCAACACCCAAAACTGAGCTTACAATAATGGGGGTTAAACTGTTAGGTAATAAATGCGTAAAAATAAGCCGCGCATCTTTTGCACCCAACGCGCGGGCCGCTTGCACAAACTCACGACTACTTAAGCTTAAAAACTCTGCGCGTACCAAGCGTGTTACACCCATCCATGAGGTTAATCCGATGACAATCATCACGTTATAAATTGATGGTGTTAAAAATGCAATCACGGCTAAAATCAAGAAGAAACTAGGGATGGAGAGCATGACATCCACTAGGCGCATAATTAAGGTATCTACCCATCCACGGTAATAGCCAGCTAAAGCACCTAGCAAAATGCCGATTGCCGTTGATATCCCTACAGCCACTAAGCCAACTAAAAGTGAAATACGCCCACCATAAAGCATACGGCTTAATACATCCCGTCCTAAGCCGTCTGTTCCCATCCAATGTTGTGCAGAAGGTTCGAGCAGAATAGCTTTGACATTAATATCGTCTGGGTCGTAAGGCGCAATCCAAGGAGCAAGCATCGCCAAAATAAACACAACCAAAATAATGATAAAACCGGATTTAGCCAAGGGATTTGATAAGGCTCTTTTAAGCACCGATGGGTTTGTGGAAATCTTCGCGGAAGTATTCATGGAATTCTTCATGATTATTGTTGCATTACGCCACGCCGAACACGCGGATCGGCCCATGCATAAGCAATATCTGCAACCAAATTACCGATTAATGTGAGCGCAGACCCTATAGTTAAAATACCCATGACCACAGGAAAATCACGCGCAGTGACTGCATCAAAAAACAATTTACCCATGCCATTAATGGCGAAAATACTTTCTGCAATCACCGAGCCGCCTATTAGCCCGGGGATAGATAAGCCTACAATGGTAATCAGTGGTAATAAAGCGTTTCGTAGGGCGTGCGTGTATACCACTTTATGTTCACTTAAGCCTTTAGAGCGTGCAGTGGTGATGTAATCTTGGTACAGCACATCGAGCATACCATTTTTAACAAATAGTGTAATGCCAGCTAAACCAGTGATTGATGGAACCATTACAGGTAAAAATAAGTGTGCAAATCGGTCTTTGATTTGCTCCCAAGTGCTGAGTGACTCATAGTTTAAGCTCTGCCAGCCAGAAATAGGGAACCAGTTATTGATCACGCCTACCCAATACATTAATAATAAAATTAGCCAAAAGCTTGGGATAGAAAACCCAACAAAGTTAAACAGGGTGATTGATTTATCTTGCCACTGCCCATATTTACGCGCAGCGATCACGCCAAGTGGTATGGCCAACATGAGCGTGACGATGAGCCCTAATATATTAATGATAAGCGTTTTACCTATCGACTCTTGTATCATGCCGGGCGTGTAATTGCCTTCTTTGTCCGTGGTTCCCCAAAAGACTGGTTTGCGGTGTGTTTGAAATGAATTACCAAAATCGAGTTTCACCATACGTTTTAGCCATAAACTGTATTGCACAATGACAGGCTTGTCCAAATTGTAAAGCTCGCGCAATTTTTGACGCGATTCAGCACTGGTTTTTGGGTTAAATGCACCTTCATTATTGGTGATATCACCTGGTGCTAAGTGCATGATTAAAAATGAGATTAAACTGATTCCTATGAGTAAGGGTATCATCCAGAGTATGCGTTTAATAATGTAATTAAGCATGATTAGTTGACGATTTCATTTCTACGCAATGGTGATGGTATAAACCATTTTTCTGACTCATAACCAACACCAGCTGGTGGAATTGGGTCAACAATCCCTTTCACGCGCTTGTGTATGGCACTTAGACCATAGCCTGCAGATAAATAAACAATTGGACTATCTTCTAACAACTCTTTTGCAAAAGCATGATAAATGGCTTGGCGTTTGTCAGGATTAAGTTCCATGCGTCCCTGCACCAAAAGTCTATCTACTTTTGGATTGCTATAACCAATAAAATTAAACTTGTCTCCACCTTGCTCGCTCGAGTGCCATATATTAAATTGATCTGGATCCAGTCCCAAGCCCCAACCTAATATGACAACATCAAAATCACCTTTTTTAATAAAATTACTAATAAAGCTAGCCCACTCTAGTGGCCTTATCGTGACCTGAATACCTATTGCTTTTAAACGACGCTGAATCAGTACTGCAGATTTTTCACGCTCTTTGTTTTGATTGGTTAAAATTTCAAAGCTCAAGGGTTTGCCATCGCGCACTAAAATGCCGTCATTATTAATCACAAAGCCAGCCTCTTTCAACAGCGCCTTTGCTTTTTCTGGGTCGTAAGCATAGTTTTTTAGATCAGGGTTGCTCCATCGCGTGCCAGGTTTGTAAGGGGATGCAATATTAATGCCTAAACCTAAGTAAACGCCATCAATAATTTCTTGTTTATCTATGGCGTAATTAATCGCTTTACGCACTCGTACTTCATCAAATGGTTTACGTTTCAGGTTAAACCCTAAATAGGTATAACCACTACCTAGCTCTTTGTACAAATTAAGTGTTTGGTTAAGCTTAGGTCTAGCTGGTACTATGCGTGAAAATTGCGTGGGGTCCAAACCCATGCTATCGATATTGTCTGCCATAAGCTCTAAAAACTGCGCTGAATTATCAGGAATGATACGCGATACTAGTTTGTCAATATTTGCGGGACCCAGCACCGAAGTTGAATTGCGAGATAACTGAATGTTTTGACCTGCAGTCCAACTGTCAAGTTTATAAAAGCTGCTGCCAACAGGCTTGTGGGTAAAGCTTGTTGTGTGTAAGTCTTGACCTTCTAATAAATGCTTTGGTAGGATTTGTAAGCCAGCCCAACTATCCATGGCAGGCGCAAAAGGTTCATTATAAGTTACTCTGAAAGTCAGGGGATCTGGTGCTTCTGCACTTTTAACTAATTGGTAATCAGAGGCATAAGGGCTGCCATTTTTGTCATCCGTCACCGCTTTCCAAGTCCATAGTACATCTGCAGTGGTAAGTGGTTTTCCATCTGCCCATTTAAGATTAGGCTTTAACTTAAATGTGATGGTTTTTTGGTCATTAGAGATTTTCCAATTTTCTACAAGTTCACCAGTTAAGTCTAAATCTTTATTGTATTTGAGTAAGGTATTAAATATATTTGCAGATATTGCAGAAGAGGGAGCCTCACCAGCAATCATATAAATTAGGCTAGATGGCTCACCAATCATCGCGCTAATCATGGTGCCGCCATCTTCGGTAGGATAAGCTTTATTAAGTTTGTTAAGCTCTTCAGAAGTTAAACTTTTTGTTGAGTCACCACAGGCACTTAAACCAACTGCAACAAAAAAACAGCAGATGTAAGCTTTAGCATTTCTTTCTAGTTTTGTTATGTTAAGAAATGCAGGAATTTTCATTATGTCTTTATTTTAATCGAATATGCGATCGTGCGCGAATATGTCCAGATGAACGTTTCTTACTTTTAATGGTTCTTTTAGCTGTTTTTTTGTGACCGCTTATTTTAGTTTTTTTTGTACTCTTAAATGATTTTCGCCCGTTACTTTTGTATTTTGCAGTTTTAAAACCTGTCTCTTTAACTTTTAATTTTTGACCGAGCTTTAGTTTGCTGCTTTTAAGTCGATTCATTTTCATAATTGCTTTAGTGCTTGTGTCATATTTAAGCGCTAAAGCTTGCAATGTATCACCACTTTTTACTTTATGTAAGACGGCTTGTCTCGATTTTGGTTCAGATTCATCCGCTTGGTCGATGGTATTGTTATTTTCAAGCGCAGTCACATTAATGCTGTCAGATTCAATTTCAGATACATCACTTATCGGCTTGCCGCTATAAGTTGCGGGTACTAACATAGCTTGCGCGTTACGTAACTTTTTAGAGCGAGGATTTAAACCATTTACATAACGTAATTGCCCTTCGTTAATGCCGAATTTATTCGCTATATGGTCCATGCGTTCACCACGTTTGGCTTGATATGTTTGCCAATTAGTAAGCGGTTTATCATAGTTTCTAAGGTTTTCTGTAAAACGTTCAGCCGCCCAAACAGGTAAAAGTAACTGATGTTTTTCGCCTGTAGCAGTGATCACAGGTCTATTAA
>JAIYEJ010000019.1 GCA_027487055.1 Methylotenera sp.
CAACAAAGCTATTTTTAGGCCCTGCCAGCACTGGAAAAACCCAAAAGACTCCCAATATAACCAATATGAGTGATGCACATAAAAATGTTTGCGATTTTAAAATCATTATTTTTTACGAGTTCTCTTTATTATTATGTTGAAGATTAGATTTTAATTTTTAAATTTTTAGTATTGAGACTATGAAACACTTTTGTAAATGCATTGTTTCATAAAGCCTTGTAATTGTAAGCAATTGTAACAATTCTTCAGTTAATAATTCGTAGCTTTATATGTGTAAAGAAATTAAAATTCTAGTCAGATGAATCCTTAAAACATATACTAGCTAACTATCGTATGAGACAATAAATCTTAGAAGAAAGTTTAACCAAGAAAGTATAAATATGGCCGAAATTAAAAAAAAGATACTCATGGTGGACGATGACGCCCGCATACGTGAACTGCTTCAACGCTATTTAACGGAGCAAGGTTTTGAAATTAAAACCGTGGCGGATGCTAAAGAAATGGATATCGCCTTAAATAATGAAAATTACGACTTATTGGTGTTAGATTTAATGCTACCAGGTGAAGATGGTTTAGCAATTTGCCGCCGCTTACGCGCTAATAATATGACAACGCCCGTCATTATGCTAACAGCACGTGGCGATGAAGTTGATAGAATTATCGGACTTGAAATGGGGGCTGATGACTACTTACCCAAACCATTTAACCCACGTGAGCTTCTCGCACGTATTAATGCTGTGATGCGTCGTCACGAACACAGCCCTGAATCAGAAGTTAACACACGAACAGATGTAATAAGTTTTGGTGATTTTTTGTTCGACCCATCTTCACGTAGTCTAAGCCGCGATGGTACGCAGATTACAATTACCAGCGGTGAATTTGCCTTGCTAAAAGTATTTACTGAGCACCCTCGCCAGCCTTTATCACGAGATAGACTCATGCAACTTGCACGTGGCCGCGAGTTAGATGTGTTTGACCGTAGCATTGATGTGCAGGTCTCTCGCTTAAGACGCATTATCGAGGCTGATCCTGCGCACCCACGTTATTTGCAAACCATGTGGGGATTTGGTTACGTGTTTATTCCTGATGGCGAAGCCTCACACTAAATTCAAGTGACAAGTCACACTTGAAGCTACTTCCTAGAACACTTCTAGCACGCCTGTTAATGCTGATTGCGCTTTTGCTTGCAATTAGCATATACGCATCTCTAAAAATTTTTGATTACTTTGATCGCGATCCGCGCGCAACTGCAGCCGCACTTCAAGCAATTACGATAGTTAACTACACACGCGCATCACTGATTGCCTCACATGAGGACAAGCGCTTGGCATTGTTGTCAGAACTTTCTGGGCGCGAGGGTGTACGTGTATATGCAGCAGATTTTTTAGAAGATATTGAGCCTTTGCCAGATGATGTTTTTATTAACTTGATTGCGAGCAAAATTCGTGAAAGGCTAGGCGTAGAAACAATTATCACTGTAAATCATTATGGCATCCCTGGTTTATGGATTAGTTTTAACGTAGACCAAGATGATTTTTGGGTAGTTATTCCAAGAATTCAGGTGGATAGGCCATTTCCTTGGCATTGGCTAGGCTGGGCGGCAGTAGTAGGCCTGCTCTCTCTGCTAGGGGCATATTTAATTGCCTCTCGAATTAATCGCCCACTTAACTTATTGGTATATGCCGCCGATAGACTGCGTAATGGCGAGCCTGCCCCGAGGCTACCGGAAGACAGCATGGACGAGTTACAAGCCGTGAGCAAAACGTTTAATGAAATGGCTGAATCGCTCATGCGGCTTGACAATGAACGCACACTATTACTCGCTGGTGTATCACATGACATTCGGACGCCGCTAGCAAGACTAAGGATTGCCGTAGAACTATTGCCAGATGAGAGTTGCGAAAGCTTAAAAAATGGAATGATTGAAGACATCGCAGATATGGATAATATCATTCACCAATTTTTAGATTTTGTGCGAGGAATTGAAGGTGAACCAACCAAAATGACTGACATCAATGCCCTGCTGACTGCACTTGCAGAGCGCCAAGCAAGAGCTGGTCGAGATTTAAAACTTAAATTGTGTTCAACGTATTTTATTCCATTACGCCCACTCGCAATGCAACGACTATTAGATAACTTAGTTGGCAACGCCTATACATACTCAAAAGGGAATGTCGCTGTTGAAGCCAAAATTACTGCAGATAATATCGTCATTAGCGTACTAGACAATGGGCCAGGTATACCAGAAGAACATGCTGAACGGCTGTTAAGACCATTTGAACGGATGGATGGCGCACGTAATAAAAATGAAGGCGGTAGTGGCTTAGGCTTAGCTATTTGCAACCGTATCGCAAAATTACATGGTGGTAGCTTAGAACTCATCAATCGCCAAGAAGGCGGCTTAGAAGCTAGGCTTAAATTACCAATTGAGCGTTAATTAAAAAATAGAAGTTAGCTACAAACTTGGTTTTTACCAGACAGTTTTGCTTTGTATAGTTTTTTATCTGCCTGCATCAACATCTCGTCCAAGTCTGCGCCAACTTCACTGCAAACACCTATACTGCATGTATATTTCAATACGCGTTTATTGAGCTGAATCTTTTCATCTTCCACCGCTTGCCTAAAAATATCAATTCGATTTGAGTTTTTTATATGTTCTGGCGACTTACTAAGAATGGCAAACTCTTCGCCACCGATGCGTGCAACAACATCATTTGGAAAATGTTTTTTTA
>JAIYEJ010000348.1 GCA_027487055.1 Methylotenera sp.
GGAACAGAATCAAGTTGTAAATAATACTCCATGGTGTGATCTTGCAAAGCGTACATTTCTGCATTAACATGGGCTAAAGCATTTGTTAAAGCTGTTGCTTCCGTTACCAAAGGAAAATTTGATAATTCTAGATTTTCAACATACCTGCCATTAGCTAAAATAACATTATTTCCATCGGGGTCATAATGTTCCCTAAATTCAGAACTTTCGACTAATATACCTTTGTAATAGTGCTGGTAAAGAACATGTTGCAAGCAAACTTGCGGGTCGACCCACTGTCTGACAATAGCCATACTGTCATTTATAGTCAAGCCCGTGTGTGCTTTGTATGTCGTAAATATTTGAAAAGGACTCATAGAGTCACATTTCCACCAAAGTAATCCCATTGCATTGTTTTCTTCAACCCTTGAGTTGATAAAAGAATTGTTAGGGTTATGTAGAGTTGGTGTTTGTGCAAAAAGTTTTGAACTCACTCCCAATATCAAGGCAATAAAGCCTATTTTAAAATTAAAATGTCTCATTTGGTTTTAGTATTAAATTTTTATTTTTTTGCAATTATGACTTCATTTTACCTCCAAGTCAGTTTGCTTTTCAAGAGGTCAAAAAAGGTCTGTCAGACAAACCCGTGCTTGTCTGGGTGGGCTTCTGTCTCTTTTTAACCGTCTGTTTTCCGTAGTGTGCGTGGTCTTTTTGCCTTGTTTGTAAAGGAAGGGCGGAGTTTCGAAGGAATTTCGCTTCGACGGTTTCAGGCTTGGCGAATGTGGCGATTTTTAGCGCAAATGTTGATGCGAGGAATCAAACTTTGATTTACCACAAACGTGTCTGAGGAGCAATGAGCCGCCACTTTTGCCAAATCCGTGTTATTGGTTGTTTTTCTTCTTCGGTTTATCATTTACTCATTAAATTGTCCAATTGTCAACATACGTTATTAAATTTTCCACTCCTTTAAATTGCTTGTTGTTCGAACCTTTTTCTTCTCTTTGTAAGTAGCCCTAAAAGCGCTATCGGAAATAATTTGGCAAATATTCCTGAAACACTACATCGGTTGTCTGAAATACTGGGAAGAGGTAATCATCTTATCAAATGTACAGTTCCACTTTCATAGTAAATCTGATTGTTTTTGTCTTTATATGTTATTGTCCATGGGTATACACCAAATGGACAAATCAAATTTTGATAAGTACCATCCCAAGACTTGGAATTATCAATGAGTAAACTTCCCCACCTATTATATATTTTCATCGATAATTCTTCAATTTCACATTCGGTCCAAATGGAAAAACTATCATTTAAATTATCACCATTGGGACTAAATGAATTGGGAATGTAAACGGGGCATTCGCAATCTTCAATTTGCACGAAACACGAATCAATACTGTAACATCCGCTTCTTTCAATTCTCAGCCAATAATGTCCTGTTGAACCAACTTCGATGTTCTCACCATTATAGCCGGTATTCCATGTGTACAGATTATCAACTCGCGAATCTGTACTCTTGAGCTCAATTGGTTCGCATGCTGTAATTGTATCAATCAGAAAGTTGTCCTCTATCCTAATGATATTAATGCTGTCTTTTATTTCCTTGAATAACCCATTAGAATACAACCGAACAATAGGGTGATATTCTCCTGCTACGATGTATTTATGTTTAACATTGCCATGTAATGACGTCTTGATAACGGCATTATCTAATTTAAATACGGCTGAATCCAAATTAGATTCATTAAGCATAAAAGAGGTGCTGTCGCCAAAGCAAAGGGAATCTATTGAAAGATTACAATCTACATAACTTACTTTCAAGGTGTCTAAAACGGAGCAATTATCATTAGTGGCTCGAACAATTAATGATTCAGGGTAAGATACTTTATATTGACTCGAACTGTCTTTGTTATTCCAGACAATTTTAGTGCCCATTGAGTCTGTAATTTTCAAATTCAAAACTTCTCCTTTACAGAGTAATGTGTCATTTCCAAGTTTTGGTTTGTTTATACTCAGTATTTTGATCTCCTTTGAAATAGTGTCTTTGCGGCTTGGGTAATGTAAAATTGTTGATGTCTTAAATACACCTGCGGTGGTATATTTATGAAGACAAGAGTTAGATTTATTGATTGTGGAATAACCATCTCCGAATATCCAAGTGATGGAATCCGCCCTGTTTCTATGGATTTTAAAACATATCGATGAATCTTTACAGCCGTTTTCAATCTCAAAGTAAGGTTGAAGTATATAATCAATACAGATATTTGGAATGCTGAGATTGTAGGGTCTATTATTAAAGTGAATGTAGTCTATTCTAAAATCACACGAGATACCGAATGAATCTGGATTCATGATAGATGAAAACCCCTTTCCTGAGCTTGTATAGGTGATGAAAATTTGACCATGAGGAGTAATGCTCATGGAAGATGCATCAGATAGAGTTTTATAAATGAATGTTGAGTTGTCTTTGTTTAATGTGGAATTAGCCTGAATGCTGTCTATGTTTACTTGGTAAATGCCCCTTGATATTTTATCGGTTAAAAAACGGGTTGAATTACCCATTATATACAGAAAAGATTCATTGGGTGAAAATTCTAAACCAATACTTCTAAAATATTTAATAGACCGATAATTGGACAACGTGCCTTTTTGATTATCAAAGTCGTAAATACAAATGCTTTCATCCATCCCTGGAATATTACAAGACATCAAGGCGACGTAGCGGCCATTTGGAGATATTTTCAGTTGTGAAAAACCAATGTGTTTTTGAGGCAGTACATTTTCTCTTCTTTGAAACCTTATACCATTTTCATTCAATCGATAAATTAGTATATTAGAGGTGTTCCATTCTGGAAATATTATCCAATATCCATCGAAACTAGAAGCTTTTTTGGCTGTGACAGAACGATTAGAACCATAGGCTAGTTTTGTGGTTTTGGCCAGAATGAAGTTGTTTTTATTTTTAGTGTCTGGTATTATAGTTGAGTGATAAACTCCATTTACATTTGAATCTTTTCCATATTTTCCAACGAAATAGCTTGAAAAAAGATGAATGACACTATCATCTTTTAATTGCAAGAACATAGATGATTGTTCCCCATTGCCTAAAATTCTAGTGCCATTGATAATGGGATTATGCTCAGTGTTCCAAGCGTTAGATCCATCGGTATAAATTACTAGGCTATCATCCATTGCAATAACGCTTGTGCCACCATTGAGTTTGGTTACGCCATCGTTTAATTTTAGAATTGTTTTGTCACTAAATTTTAGGCCTAAAGAATCGTTGAAATACCAAATATTGCCTGTGTGCTGAGCTTTAGAATAGCTACAATATAAAATAGTTACGGCAAATAGAGCTATGTATCTCATGTAGATTAAGTAGATGGGGAGAAATTATATTTTTTCTCCTCATGGTGCTCAGTTAATGTTGATTAATAATGAAAATCTACGGAATACTGTCCAGGGCCTACTAGCATCATAGTTACACAAACGGTCTGGCTGTTGCAAATAAACCAACCGCAGTATGTACCACCATTTGGAATTTGGGTAAATGATAAATTTGTAGGTAAGACAAAATTTCCGGAAAGTGGAGGTGTTTCCACGACCATGAAGCAGGGGGCATTGCATTTCGAGGGGTTGCAATTTCCTCCATCTCCTGCGTTGGGGAGAATAGATTTAATTTCATAGACCTGATGGGTAGTCCAAATGCCGGGTAGTCCGGTTGCAGGTACTACATTTGTCCCTGGACCGTAAGACTGAATCAAGTGGTCAGTGCAATTCGTTTTATAATTCCACCAAATTGCTATGTCACAATCTGTTGTGTTCCTGAAATCAACGGTGTAAATTGGGCTGCAAAGACCAAATTGTTGACCTCCGGAACTGCCGAGTGGATTTGGACATTGTCCTTTTGAATGCAAAACTCCAGAAAGAGTAATTAAGAGTAAAAGTAATTTTTTCATTTATTTTCGATGTGTTTTTTGTTATTTTTTTTAGTATTATGTAATTAATTATTATTTTTTAATAAAAAATAAGATAAAAATATTTAATTATTTATTCGAAGCAGGTAAAGTAAATTTCTATTTGAAGTACTGCAATATTTTGTGAGTTTGGACTTGATGAAATACACCCAGTTATACTTGATAATTTGAGGTCATTATTAAGTGCCCTTGATTATATTTGGGTTTCTTTTGTTTAGTCATAAGAGTTGTTAATTCATTTCGTTGAGAATTTTTTTAGTGCGTGATTTGAACAGATATGAAGTGTTTAGGCCCAATTATGTGGAATAAAGCTTCGCCACCTCGGCCCCGTATTGTTTGGTTCCCTAAGCATGTTGCATGCGAAATAAGTACATCTAAAAAAAGGGGCTTGATATAAAAATATCATTTAAGGAAAAAAACTAGTTTTTTCTTTTTCTGGTGAATCAACTTTTGGGTATTTGAATTGATACTTGAACTGATTTATTCAAGTTGAACATTTATATTGGTAATTATTTGGGAAGTAATTATTGACGGTTCCCTGAAAAGTTAAACAGTAACTGAATGATTCGTTATGAATCCATGTCCCAAAATTTGTAACGTCGTATGAGTTCGTCGAAATTTTCGCAGTCGTTTACCGTTCTAGCTCTAGCAATGTGATTATTGATAGTTGATTTTTTAAGTTTCAATAATCTTGAAACTTCCTCCCTGTTGTATCCTTGAGCCATAACTTTGAGAACGGATTTTTGGCCCAGAGAAAGAAATAACTTTTCAGTTTCCTTGAATTCCTCTTGAGAATTCATAGTTGATAAAACCAACGGACAATAATAGTTTTGCTTTGAAAACAGTATTTCCAGTCCCTTTTTTAAAAAATCAATACTGGATGTTTTGGATACATAGCAATTCACTTTTAATTCTTTCAATTGTGACACTAATACCATATTTACATGTGAGCTGTAAATCATATAAGGAATATCATTGTTGTAACAGAGCTCAGGGATAGCCAAATTCGCTCCAGATTTGATTTCAATATCACATATTGCGAAGTTAATGTGCGGAAATCCATAAATTACCTTCGTCGCACATTCTGTTGTAGTACAACATATAATTGTGGCATTTGGAATTATCTCAGTAACTTTTTGTTTGATAAACTGCTGGATTGCCTCGTGATCATCTAAGATTAATATCCTCATTTTTTAATATAATTGATTGTGTTACAACTCCATCAATGATTTCTATATTCATTATCGCGCCAGCAATGGATAATCGATCCTGAATAATTGTATTGCCTAATCCTTTTTTTGATTTGGGTTTAGAGGAAAGCCAATTTTTAGCTGCATCTGTTGCTAAATAATGTATCGCTAAAATAAATTGTTTGTCCTCGTCAATGGCCGTGATCTGAATTTTTGTCGCATTCCCATGGCGTATGGCGTTTGTGACGATTTCTTTGACAGCCCAATAGGTGTGAAATAGCCAGTCGTTATTTGGAGATGATGTTGCAAATGACTCAAAATTAACTCTTATACTTCCCAATGTTAATTCATACGCTAGTTGTTTAAAGCTGCCCTGCCAATCCAAATCTACAAGTACTTTAGGGTACATGTACTCAACAATCTGATGCGTTTTGTGGTTGAAAAGATTGAAGTTTGTTTCAATATTCTCTAGATGGGTCAATTGATAACCCGAAAGAATTGATTTTAATGAGTTAATGTCTTCGTAGAAAGCTATTGAATGAACAGCTAAATGATCATGTAATTCCGTTGCAATCCTTTTTCGTTCAGTATCAACACCTCTGAAACTGCTACTGTATAGTCTTTTTAGTGCTTTTGAGTAGCGATTAATAATTTTATAACTGTAAACAATAGTTCCGAGTAATATTATTAATGTTGGTAGTATTATAGTTAGTATGTTAAGTAAAAAAGTATCTCCTGATATAAACATGCGTTAGAATTAAGTTGATAAAATAAGCTATCAATAGGCCATTGTCTATGTGGCTTACATAGGTTGAGTTAGTCCATTTTATTTCTAGTATACTGATTTGTTGAAATATTGCAATAATAATGAGGTCAATGGAGAATACTACGTACAGTGGAGTTTTTTTTCGGCTTCTATTTGGGCCAGTAGCGAGTTTGATTGCTAAACTTATTAAAAATACAATGCATAACAGTAATAAGAAATAATTCCACATACTATTATTTAACACCCAATTTAAGGTTGAAAATAAAATAATTGCTAATATTTGAATGGAATTTGAATGATGAAATCTTCGGCAGATAATTGGTATTATTATTAATGCTGGCAATATGGAATCGAAAATTCCTGTGACAACATTGTGTTCTCCAATAAATACAAATACTAAACTATCGAAAAAAATGAGTGCAATATATAATAATAATTCTAAATTTTTCGTAGCTATATTATTACTTATTCTTAAGTAGAAACATAAACGAATTATTAAAATTAACAGAACAGCAAATTCTGCAATGTGGTAAAATTCCATTACATGAGCGGAGAATTATTGGAGCAATGTATTAGGCACCTCGTAGATCTTTCTAAGATAATTCCGTTGGTCATGTCGTTTCCGAATTGGTCAACTCCTACCACCACAATAGTGAGGTTGTTTTGTTCGTCTAATGCAAAATATGTTCTCAGGCTGACGCATTCTGGCTGGCTAATGACTTGTTGGTAGGACATGTTGTCCATCATGCATGCTATGGTAAGTCCTTGGAATTGCGGGGCATTTTGATAGGCATGTGTCATTGTTGCAGCTTCGCTGAGAGAAATGATGTGTGGATTTGTTGTCATGATGTCTTTTTTATTTGGTGCAAAAGAAATTAAGAAAAAATAAGTTTGATGATATAAATGTATCATCCCGTTGAGAAGTAGCTTATTACGTTTGTTTCAATTTAATAAACCAATATATGAAACAAATGACAAAAAATCTAATTTTCAGAATCGATAGATTTGTAGGCTATGGTTCTATTCTTAATTTTATTAGAGCAAAATTGGAATCTTCCGGCTTGGAGATTAATAGTAAAATAATACTAGCTATTATTTTACTATTAAAAGGTCTTCAAGCTCATGGTCAAATGAATGGTTGGCCATTAATTTCTCATGGGTCAACGACAATAAGTTCAAACCAAGTGCTATGTAAAGATAGAGCGCGCGTCATTTCAATGACTTCTGGTTCAAGTATTAGAACATTAACATTGAATAATTTTGAGGGTAGTTTTTCTCAAGGAGATTGGGTAATGGTAATTCAAATGCATCAAGGTACTGGATTTACTGGGAAATACACAATGTGTGAAATCACTGCTACTGGCACGATTACAGCTCCAAGTTCACTAACAACTACTTCCACAATTGACGTTAAACCATATACTCTAGGATCAACATATACAAATAGTTGGCCGACTTTTGTTTTGGGTGGTGCTGATGATATTGTGCAAATATTGAAAATCAGTAGATTTTGGGATTTGACTGTAACGGCGGGAATTATTACGTGTCCGGCATTTGATTACACAAAGGGAACCGGGGGTGTTCTAGCTGTAATGGTTGGAAATCAATTTACAATGTCTGGTGGGTATTTTAATGTTTCTGGTAAAGGATTTCATGTTAAGTACAATAGTGGCGGAGGTATTGGCATTGGTGGGTTAGGAGCCGTCGCTTCATCCTCATTTTTGCCTGGTGGTAGTTGTGCAGGATCTAATGGAGGAAGCGTTGATTTTCCAATTAATTTAGGGTACACAATCCCTTACAATACTGGAGTGCTTTTTAAGGATTACTATGGTGAGTCAGGAGCAATTCTTAATGCAGTATCTCCACAGAAATTTGGTGCCAGTACTAAGGGCTCATTTGGTGGAGTTGCTAACAATTCTAGTACTATTGGAACTAGTACTACTGGAGTTGTCAGCTTCACAACTAGTCATTCTGATTATTCGAATCATGATTTGCAATTGGGTTGTTCTGGTAATTGTGGGATTTCTCCGGCAACAGGAGGAGGAGGAGGAGGGTTTGGTGGACCTGGCGGATCTTCCTTTTTAAATGTAAGCGCGGGTTTCTCAGGATATATTGGACAAAATGGACTTTCTGGTGGAAATGCTGGTGATTTCGGAATTGGTGGAGGTATTTTGTACCTAAAGGTTGCAAATTCATCTTTGAGTATGAGCAATTCTCAGAAAAGGTTTATTTCAAAAGGTACAAACGGAGGAAATGGAGGAAATGGTGGGGATGGTGGTATGGGCGGAATCGGAGGATTTGGAGCTAACGGAGGTTGTCAATCTGGTGATTTTGTGAGTTCCGGTGGAATCGGCGGGTTTGGAGA
>JAIYEJ010000144.1 GCA_027487055.1 Methylotenera sp.
AGCTTTATTTCTCAAGCAGGCATTGAACTTTGTCTATTAATAATTGACTAAATTAGTAGGTTATTATAAAATTATTATTTCTTAGTTTCTAACTTTTAGATATTTGCAGTTAAGGAAATAAACACATGAGGCTCACCACCAAAGGTCGTTTTGCTGTTACCGCAATGTTAGACCTTGCCCTAAACGAGGCAAAAGATTCTGCAAACAGCAAACCTGTCACGCTTGCAGGCATTAGCGAGCGTCAGGCAATTTCACTTTCGTATTTAGAGCAATTATTTAGTCGCTTACGTCGTCAAGGTTTAGTTTCAAGCGTGCGTGGGCCCGGCGGCGGATATCGCGTGGCAAAAGCGCATCATGAGATTTCTGTGTCACACATCATCAGTGCGGTAGACGAACTGATAGATGCTACACAATGTGGTGGTAAAGAAGATTGCCATGATACAGGTCGATGTATGACACATGATTTGTGGGCGTCACTTAACCATAAGATTTTAGATTATTTATCTGGCGTCACCTTGGCAGACATGGTAGAGAATAAACGTCAAAACGATGCTGGGATTCCAAGTCAGATTGTATTTTCGCCTCGCAAAAATTGTGAAAGAATAGAAGCGACTGCTTAACAATGACGATGTACTTTGATAACTGTTATTTAGATAACAACAGCACCACAGCGCTTAAGACAGAAGTGCTTGAAGCGATGTTGCCATTTATGACAGATCAACATGGCAATGCGACAAGTCGTCACAGCTTTGGACGTACAGCTCGCGCTGCCGTTGAGCATGCGCGCGAACAAGTTGCTGCAGCTGTTGGTGCTTATGCCAACCAAATAGTATTTACATCTGGCGGCACAGAAGCCAATAATTTTGCAGTGCAAGGTATTTGCAACAATTTAGAGCCCGCACAAATATTAACAAGCGCGATTGAGCACCCATGCGTGTCGCGCCCTGCGCTTGCACTGCAAGCACGCGGTTACAAAGCACTCAGCATTCAGGTAGATGCAAACTGCAATTTGGATATGGCGCACTTGCAAAAATTAATGCTAACTCCTACTAATTTAGTATCGGTGATGTTAGCCAATAATGAAACAGGCGCAATTCAAGATATTACTGCAATTGCAAAACTGGCACGTGAACACAAGGCTTTTGTGCATACTGATGCAGTACAAGCATTAGGTAAAATACCGGTTGATTTTTTTGCACTGGGTGTGCATGCAATGACGGTTTCTAGCCACAAAACAGGCGGCCCACTAGGTGCTGGCGCTTTGGTGATAGATAAACGTATTGATATTCAACCATTACTGCATGGTGGTGGGCAAGAGCGCGGTTTACGCAGCGGCACTGAAAACCTTGCCGCGATTGTTGGGTTTGGTATGGCTTGTGAGCTTGCCGCTAAAAATTTGACTGTTTTTGATTTGCACACTGAAGCCTTGCGTAAACTTTTAGAAGTTGGTTTGCAAAAGCTCAATGCAGTGATATTTGGTCAGATAAGCTTACGTATCCCAAATACGAGTTTTTTTGCTTTTCCTGATATAGATGGTGAAACGCTTGTGATTGCTCTAGACAAGGCTGGTTTTGCTGTTGCTAGTGGCTCGGCTTGCTCATCAGATAGCGATGAACCTAGCCACGTGTTACTAGCAATGGGCGTTGATGAGGATCTAGCACGTGGCGCTGTACGTGTGAGCTTTGGTATGCAAAACACCACAGAGCAAGTGAATAGGTTTTTAAGTGCTCTTGAGCAAGAGTTATCTAGATTAAGAAAGTTAACGGCAATTGCCGCATAAGTGATTAGAATTTTTTGAAAGAAGTTATGATAGAACGTGATCCAATATATTTAGATTACTCCGCCACCACACCAGTAGACCCACGCGTGGCAGCAGTGATGATACCTTACTTAACCGAGCATTATGGCAACCCTGCCTCACGCAGTCACCCATTTGGCTGGACTGCAGAAAAGGCAGTTGAAAACGCACGTGAAGAAGTCGCAAAATTAGTGGGTGCCGACCCGCGCGAAATCGTGTGGACATCGGGCGCAACAGAATCAAACAACTTAGCAATCAAAGGTGCGGCGAATTTTTATGCAGCAAGCAAAGGCAAACATATTATTACGTTAGCCACTGAGCATAAAGCCGTTATTGATGCTGTACGCGAACTAGAGCGCCAAGGGTTTACCGCCACCTATTTAGAGCCAGAACCAGACGGCTTGGTGAACTTAGAAAAATTTAAAGCGGCGATTCAACCAGATACAGTGTTAGCAAGTGTGATGCTCGTGAATAACGAAATTGGTGTGATTCAAGATATCGAAGCGATTGGTAATATCTGCCGTGAAAATAATGTCATTTTTCATGTCGATGCAGCGCAGGCGACTGGTAAAGTGGTGATTGATTTGGAAAACTTACCTGTCGATTTAATGAGTTTTAGCGCACATAAAACGTATGGACCAAAAGGCATTGGTGCTTTGTATGTGCGCCGTAAACCACGCATCAGAATTGAAGCGCAAATGCATGGTGGTGGTCACGAGCGCGGCATGCGTAGCGGCACACTTGCCACCCACCAAATTGTGGGCATGGGCGAAGCATTTCGTTTGGCGCGTCTTGTGATGGCAACAGAAAATGAGCGCATTCGTGCGCTGCGAGATAAACTATTGCGCGGCCTACAAGAAATTGAAGAAACCTATGTGAATGGCGATTTAGAACAGCGCATTCCTCATAATTTGAATATTAGTTTTAATTATGTAGAGGGCGAATCGCTGATCATGGCGGTAAAAGGTATTGCGGTATCTTCAGGTTCTGCCTGTACATCTGCAAGCCTTGAGCCTAGCTATGTATTGCGCGCACTTGGGCGTAGCGATGAGCTTGCGCATAGCTCAATTCGCTTTTCAATTGGTCGCTTTACGACTGAAGCTGATGTAGATTACACGATTGCATTATTGAAAGAAAAGATTCATAAATTAAGAGAGTTATCCCCACTTTGGGAAATGTTTAAGGACGGCGTGGACTTATCAAAAGTTCAATGGGCTGCCCACTAGGAGAGTTTATATGGCATATTCAGACAAAGTTTTAGATCACTACGAAAATCCACGTAACGTAGGTAGTTTAGATAAAAACGACCCTAACGTCGGGACTGGCATGGTAGGTGCTCCAGCTTGCGGCGATGTGATGAAGTTGATGATTAAAGTAAATGATAGTGGCATTATTGAAGATGCCAAATTTAAAACCTATGGTTGCGGCTCTGCGATTGCATCTAGCTCATTGGTAACTGAGTGGCTCAAAGGCCGTACGATTGACCAAGCTTACGCGATTAAAAATTCTGAAATCGCTGAAGAGTTAGCGCTACCACCTGTTAAGATTCATTGCTCTGTTTTGGCCGAAGATGCAATCAAAGCCGCAGTAGCGGATATTAAGGCCAAGCAATTGGCTGCAAAAGAAGCTGCTTGAGTTAATTGGTCATTCCGAACTTGATTCGGAATCTAGTGACTTTTTAAGAAACAAATAGATTCCCGCCTTCGCGGGAATGACGAAACAGGAAATTGAAATATGGCAATTAGTTTAACCGAAGCAGCGGCAAACCGCGTTGAAAAATTCCTTGCTAATCGCGGCAAAGGCATTGGTTTACGCTTGGGCGTTAAAACCACAGGCTGCTCTGGCATGGCTTATACACTAGAATTTGTTGATGACCTAAACCCAGAAGACAAGGCGTTTGAAAGCCATGGCGTGAAGGTGATTGTCGACCCTAAAAGCTTGGTGTATATCGATGGCACTGAGCTAGACTTCACCAAAGAAGGCTTAAACGAAGGTTTTAAATTTAACAATCCCAACGTAAAAGACGAGTGCGGTTGCGGCGAATCGTTTACGGTTTAATTTTTTGCCGCAGACGCACGCAGATAGACGCGGATGAACAACTACTTTGAATTTTTTTCATTGCCTCAACAGTTTGAAGTTGATCTGAAGGCTCTCGAAAAAAATTACCGAAAAATTCAATCTGATAGCCATCCCGACCGTTTTGTAACTGCTTCTGCAAGCGAAAAACTAATATCCATGCAAACTGCCACTATCGCCAATGAAGCATACTTAACGCTCAAATCACCTAGCCTGCGAGGCGCTTATTTATTAGGTTTGAGCGGTATTGTAGCGATTGATGAAAAGAACAATCAAATGCAAGCTGATTTTTTAATGCAGCAAATGGAATGGCGTGAAGGGGTTAGAGATGCAGAACATGCGCGTGACATCACCGCGCTTGAACAGTTGCTGGATGAGATTGCAGTTGAAGATAAACAACTACAAAGA
>JAIYEJ010000273.1 GCA_027487055.1 Methylotenera sp.
CCCTACAGTCTTGAAGCGCTCCTTGCGCTACAATAATCATGAATTCAATTGTTAATGCAATTTGTTGAGGTTAATTATGTTGGGAATTATTGGCGGTACTGGTTTAACACAGCTTGAAAATCTTAAAACAACTCGAAGAGAGATTTCACGTACGCCTTATGGGGAGGCATCTCAACCACTGATTTTCGGGGAATTGGCTGGGAATGAGGTGGTTTTTTTAGCACGACATGGCGGCGGCCATACAATTCCTCCACATGCTGTGAATTATCGAGCAAATATTTGGGCACTTCATGAAGCAGGCGTTAAATGCTTACTGTCTATTGCCACGACTGGTGGTATTGCCGATAACTTAAATCCTGGGGATTTAGTATTACCAAATCAAATTATAGATTATACCCATGGTCGCAAAAATACTTACCATGATGGGATAGACATGCCAGTTAAACATATTGACTTTACTGAGCCATATTCTGAGTATTTGAGGGGCATTTGCAGGCAGGCTGCAAATAATATCAATCAGGCCCTGTATGATGGTGGGGTCTATGGATGCACTCAAGGACCCAGGCTTGAAACGAAAGCAGAAATTAATCGTATGGAGCGTGATGGGGTTACTATTGTGGGTATGACAGGCATGCCAGAAGCGGTTTTAGCCCGTGAGCTTGGTATGCAGTATGCCGCACTTTGTCCTGTGGCGAATGATGCCGCAGGCAAGGGTTTGAGTAGTAATGGCATTCAGTATGAAGCATTGAGCGCAAGTTTAGAATTTACGATGCAAAAAGTGAGGCTTCTGATTGCAGAAATTGCACGTACTTATCATCAATCAGCTAAATAAAGAGTTCTTATGTCTGTTAAAAAGGTATTGCGAATGGGTGAGCCACTATTGTTACAAAAAGCAGCACCTATTACTTTATTTGATACACTAGAACTGCATCAACTTATTCAAGATATGGAAGATACCATGCTTGCTATGAGTGGGGCTGGTATTGCTGCACCTCAAATTGGCGTAAGTTTGCAAGTGGTGATATTTGGACAGAAAGAATTAAAGAATCATAATCCACGTTATCCAGATGCGGATAGTGTGCCATACACTGTGTTGTTGAATCCTGAGTTAACGCCATTAAGTGATGAATTAGAAGAAGGTTGGGAAGGGTGCCTTTCTGTGCCGGGTATGCGAGGCATCGTGCCCCGTTATGCTCGAATGAAATATAAAGGTTATGATCAATATGGAAACGCGATAGAGCGGCTTGTAAGTGGCTTTCATGCTCGCGTTGTGCAGCACGAGTGCGATCACTTAAATGGTGTTTTGTATCCTATGCGCATTACTGATTTGAGAAATTTTGGATTTACTGATGTAATTTTTGCAGGACAGGATATTCAAGATGATTAAATGTTTGCTATAATGCGCGCTTCGCTGAATTAAAGCACGGAAGAGTGGCAGAGCGGTTTAATGCTACAGTCTTGAAAACTGTCGTGGGTTCACGCCCACCGTGAGTTCGAATCTCACCTCTTCCGCCACCCACTTTTTTCAATCAATATCTTAGATTTACTAATTCATTTTGGCTGAAATACAACGAAGCAGTTCATTGTTTTGGAATTGTTTGTTGTAGAAGTTTTTGCTCAGGATTAGTTTGTTGTTGGTTAGCAATAAATTTCCAATCCTGATAACTCGTTGCTTCTGAAAATGATTCATATGAGGCAGGGAAACCATTTTTTTTGATTGGTGAGGTTTTTGATGAGCTATAGACTCCAGTGATTTGGTCGCCTTGACGCACTAACTCCCAAGGCTTTCCATATGAAATAGGGTCAGCATATAGTTTGCGTATGTGATGTATTTTTTTATCTGGCATTCTTTCGTCGGTTAAAAGGTCTTTCAACGTTTTTGGAAATTGTTGTACACCAGTGGGACTATTTTCATAATAACTTAAAATTGCTTTACGATATTGCTCTCCAATATAAAGTAGTTCTTTTTCATTCTCTTGTTGGGCTTGTTGATGCCAAACAATACCAACACCTGCTAATGCGATGCCCGATATGGCAATCACCATCAGTATGCCGATGTAAGTAAAGCCGAATTGAATTTTTTTTTGAAGCAATCGATTTATTACCAATCTGAAAACTTACTACCATCTTCTGCTTTACCAGTAGCTCCGCTTTGAACGTCATAAACATCGCCTTCTACGACATCTCCTTCTCCGCTCGAGTCGGGCGGTATAATCACCCATGTTGAAGTGCTCTCAGTAATAGGGTCTATTGGCATTTTGTTAATGTATTTGCGTTCTACTAAGTCTTCTAAACTACTAGGATATTTGCCATTGTCTGCGTAAAACTTGTCTATTCCATCGCGTATGGTATTTAAATCTTGCCTTAACGTAGCTTCTTTTGCGCGTTCCACATTTTTGAAGTATCTAGGCACAGCAAGCGTGAGCAATAAAGCAAGAATAGAAAGTACTACCAGCAACTCTACCAAGGTGAAGCCGGTTTTTTTAAGGTTTATATTATTATTACCACTTTGCATATGGAATCCCGTTTGTACCTGTAAGTGGGCTTAATGAATAGACATCGTAAACATCTTCACCGGCAGTAGGGTTATCAGTCTCACTTGCGTAGCTACGCAAACCCCATAAGTCAGAACGAGAATTTTCTCTAGACGAGGAATCGTCTCGTGAACGCATAGGATCTTGCGGGATTCTGCGTAAAAACCTTATTTTCTTTTTTCCATCTGGCACAGATTTATCTTCTATGCCGTTAACTAGAACATCTAAGTTAGGGGGATAGCCGCTTTTGTCGATGCTCTTTAACTCTACCCGACCTTCGTCATAAGCTTTTTTATATGCATCTAAGGCATCTCTAATTTGCCTCAGGTTAGCCTTTAACTCAGCTTCTTTACTACGTTGAACGCTCACTTTTAACATTGGCATCGCAACACTTGCCAATATAGCGACAATAGCTAAAGTAATGACTAATTCAACTAAAGTAAAACCACGGCCAATTCTCATAGATGCGTAAACTAAAAACGTATATCAGAGTTAGGATCAATATTAGGGATTACTTGTTGCGGTTGTTCAGGATTACTCTGAACTGACGGATCAGGAGTACTTGGCGCAATTTGAATCGTTTGTTCAGTTGGTGCTCCCGTATTAGTGTTTGGCGCTGTACCTGCCGGGTTTTCAGGTGCAACTATTAGCGTTTCATTAGTGGGAGCTTGTTCTTGATTTTGTCTTAATCTGAGCCTTTCTTCACGTAATTGTTGCAACCTTTCACTAGGAGACATTTCACCACTAGCAGAAGATTGAGGACTCACTGCGATAGGAGTATCTGAAATTTGGGATTCAGTACCAGATAAGTATTCTGAAACTTCAGCTTTAGGTAGCTGAATGTTATTAATAACTCTTGGGGTGATGACTAAGACAATTTCAGTTTTATTTTTTTCATCTTTTTGGCTTGAGAATAATCTACCTAGCAACGGAATATCGCCTAAACCGGGGATCCTACTAGTGTTTTTACGCTCATCTTGTGAAATTAAACCTGCAAGTATTTGCGTTTCACCATCTTTAAGACGTAATACGGTACTCGCATTTCTTGTACCAATTTGAAAGACGGAAGCTCCATTTGTGGTTATAGTTTCTTTTCCAAGAGAACTTACTTCTAAACCGACTTTAATATTGACAAAGTCATCTAAGGTAATTCTCGGCTCAACATCTAGTTTTAAGCCAACATCAACATAAGTGACATTTTCAGAAACACCTACATTGGCTGTAGATGTAGTTGTGATAATAGGTACTTTGTCACCCACCAAAATCTTAGCTTTTTCGTTATTTTTAACCCGAATTCTTGGGTTAGAAAGTATGTTTACATCACCAGTTTCTTTTTTAATATTTAGCGAAGGATTAGGTGAAACGCCAATTGTACCTGATGATACACTGTTAAGTTGCCTTAACGTTAAGCCTGCCGCGCCGCCTAATACGCTAAACTTATTGGGGTATTGAATACCTAATTCTTGAAGGCGATTTTGACTTACTTCAAGCACTTCTATTTCTAGCATCACTTCAGGGTCTGCAAGATCATTGGCGGCCACCAACTTTTCAGCTACACGTATAGCTTCAGGTGTGTCTCGAATAACCAGCATATTTAACCGATCATCAACAAAAATATCTTTTGTTTTCAGCATGGTTTTTAACATTGCTGAAACTTGTTTTGCGCTAGCGTTGTTTAAGTAAAAACTACGAATAACTAAGTCTTGATATTCTTTAAGTTTCTGTAAGTTGTTCGGATAAACTAATGCAGTTGTTTCAGATAAATCTTTTTTCTGTAAGCCACTGCTAGAAAGCACCATTTGAATGGCTTCTGCAATAGGCAATTTTTTTATAAAAATAGTGGTTTTAGTATCAGGTTTAATATCTTTATCTAAAATAAAGTTAATGCCTGTCGCGCGAGACAATGCGTCAAATACCACTTTAATATTTGCATCACGAAGTTCCAACGTGATGGGAGTCTCAAACAAAGGTTTAAGCTTTGGCGGCTTGCTGTTTGGGGTGCCAATTTTTTCATCTATTTGTTCGTTTAGAGCCTTGGCTTGTTTTGAATGTGGTTGTTCAAGCAATACTTCTCGCACGGCATCTTTTGCGGCTTGCAACTGATTTTTGCTCATTAAATCAGAAGCTTTTTCAAGGTTTTTAGTCAATCTTTTCTCGGAATCAATTTCTTTTAGAGCAACAATTGCTGTTTGATTGTCTGGGGAGAAACTTAATACTTTTTCATAGAGTTTAGTTGCAGTATCTTTGTCACCAGATAGTCTGGCTTTTTCAGCTTGCGATAATAACTCGTTCTCAGCAGATTCTTTGTTAACAAACAGATCCTTACGTGCTTTGGTGCTTTCAGGATTTAATTCATAATTTTTAGTACTTGTTTGCGCTCTAGATTCTGGAGGTAAGTTTTTAAATTTAGATTTTTCCCAGGGTGTAAATGCACAACTAGTCAAATACATAGATAGAAATACTAAACAGCCAGAAGCAAGTTTTTGAATTATTTTTTTTTCTAAAAAATGCATTTAGTTTCCTTCATAATTAAAATCAGCAGGTACATTTGCTTGTAATGGGGCTGCCGTTTTTTGATTCTTCGATAATACTTGTGGAAGATTTAAAGGTAAATATGTCATATAAACATTGTTTGCATCTTCACTGTCATAACGCCAAAAAGGATCAATATTGCTGCCTTTTTTGACAGAATAAACTTTGTTATTGGCAATTAAGAACAAAAGTGTACCTTTTGGACCATCTTCCAATTTGCCAAAAAAAGTAAAAGGAGATGGTGGAGCTACAGGCGGTGGTGGGGGTACCGGTTTTACTTTAGGGGCAGGCGGAATAATCACCCATGAATGTGGTTTAAAAATATCTTTCGAGGCAGAAGTAACGATGCCATCTCGTTTTAGTTTATCCCAATTGATAAGACTTGTTGCAGGGTTTAACGTTTTGTTTGCTTCTGATTCTGATGATTCCGTGCTTGATTGACTATTTTTTGTGCTTTTTGTAGGTGCTGCTAGCTCAATCGAATTGTCAGTATTTTCTGACTCGCTATTAATGGCTGTCCAAGCAGTGAGAAGTGCTGTAACTATGAGTAATACCCATAGCCAAATATTAGATTTTTTGCCATTTGTATTAATCATGACTCACCTTTGACAAATATGACAAATACTAATCTTGCATCTACGTTTTGATTCATTGAATTTTCTCGGCGAATTTGCATATCTACCAAGGCTAGGGCAGGCAACTTTTGTAACACTTTAGTTATAAAACTTTGAATTTGTAAATATTGGCCTTTGATTGGTAAAACAATCTCATATTTTGTGAGTTTTTTTTCATTTGATGTATTGCTATCTTTTATTTTATTAAATTTATAGTCTCCACTATTGAGTGCCAATTTCTGTTGATTTGCCACTTGATAAATAGTCAGTAAGGCTTGTGGTAAATCCACCGCTTTTGGAAAAATACGATAGAAACGATTTACCTCTTCGAGATTTGTTTGAGGTGTTGCTTCGACAA
>JAIYEJ010000243.1 GCA_027487055.1 Methylotenera sp.
AATCAAGCGATGTTGGCTCAAACGCGTTATCTTGGTTCATTGCCACAATGGCTTTAATGTCATCTGCCCAAAATGAAAAGTATTCACGCACTACTGGCAAACTTGCTGCCACTTGCGCACTATCTAGCTTCTTAAAAAATTCTTCCACACCGCCTCTAAAAGCCAAGCCATCAGTATTAACACGCTCAATAAAGGGGATTAATTTTAAAATAGTGACTTCGCGCTGACGCAATGCAGCTTTAGAAAAACCTTTACGCTCTAAAAGATTTAGATAAGCGTTTAATGCAATATGTTCGCGATTTTTAGTCATAATTGACTCCAATTCATTACATTTTACTGTACGTTGTTAAAAATGAGATACTCAATATGCAAAATAATTCAAATTACTTATATGCTATTTACGGTTTGTTTTTATTAAACTTAAGTTACCATTCTTTGGAAATAGTAAACTTCTCATATTGTTAAACAGTATAATTTACTGACATGGTCTTCAATCCGCAGAATAGAGGCTAAAAATGGATGCGATTACAAGTTTTGCACTTGCAAGTGGCTTAAGCTGGGCAAGCGGCTTGCGGCTTTACTTAACAGTTTTTATCGTTGGTTTATTGTCAAAATATGGCCATATTAACCTGCCAGAAAGTTTGCATATTTTAAGCAACCCGGTTGTGATTGGGGTGGCTGGCATCTTTGCGGTAATTGAGTTTTTAGCAGATAAAATACCCTATGTAGATAGCGCTTGGGATTCCATACAAACCTTTATCCGCGTGCCTGCTGGAGCATTGCTCGCGATGGGCGCAATTAATAGCAGCAATCCCATCATCGCATCTATTACCGCGCTATTGGGTGGCTCACTCACAGGCATGACGCACGCAACTAAAGCGGGCAGCCGTGCAATTATTAATACCTCACCAGAACCAGTCAGCAATATCACCACCTCGTTTGGCGAAGAAGGCTTAGTGCTTGGCGGCGGTTGGTTGGCGCTGATGCACCCTATGGTGTTTATTGGCGTGCTGATATTTTTTGTGTTGGTAATGCTTTGGCTGTTACCAAAGTTATGGCGCGGCATTCAATCAATATTGGGTAATATTGGTAATGTATCGCGAACTCACTAATTTTTTTATGCGAATTAATGCTAAATAAACACCGAAAGAAATCAACTGCCCTGTTAACCGTAATGGTTATACCCGCAGAATTTACCAGCTAAAGCTGGTTATTCATGCGTGAAAGGCAGTCTCTATAAGGGTTTCGCATTTGACTTAGTGCTTTAGCACTTAGCGAGAATGGTGATGCCAAGAACTGGTAAAGAGTATATGAAATGATATGTGTTAAAAATTGCTTAAGTTGATATTGAAAAAATTTGATAAGACTTTTGTTTAATCCCACCTATACGCCAAATACCGTATTAAAGTAATTGCCACTTAGTGTCAAAATAGAACTATCATTTTAAAGGTCATTGCCATGCAAATTATCTCCATCAATGTTGCCATGCCCAAAACGATTGAGATTAAAGGCAGACCCGTTTTAACGGCCATTTACAAAGAGCCTGTTGCAAGTTCAGTTTGGTTGGGTAAGTTAGGGCTAGTTGGCGATGGTCAAGCCGATTTAACAGTGCATGGCGGCTTGCATCAGGCAGTTTACAGCTACCCGTTTGAGCATTACGATTACTGGCAAAAGCACTTAAATACCGCCCCATTAGCGTTAGGAATGTTTGGTGAAAACTTCACTGTTTCTGGCCTATTAGAAGATCAAATCTGCGTGGGTGATATTTTAAGTATCGGTGAAGCAACGGTACAAGTTACAATGCCGAGAATCCCCTGCTTTAAATTTGGGCATAAAATTGGTCACCCTGAAATTTTGGATGCGTTTTTACGTAGTGGTAAAAGTGGTTTTTATCAGCGTGTGCTGACTGAGGGGCACGTGAAAGTTGATGATGAAATTAAGATTGTTGCGCGCGATTCAAACAAAATAAGTATTCGTACGGCGCTTGGCTTGCAAAAGTTAGATGAAGGTGATGCCACGTTATTAGCGCAGGCGCTTAAAATAAATTCTTTAGCACCATTACTCAAAGAAATTTATGGAAATCGTTTAAGCACTATGTAGCATACAAATTAGACTCTCGTTATTGTCGCCACAACTGGCTTTGCCGTATAGCCAACCAACCCAGCAGTAAATAGGCCGTCATTGCCCATGCCAAACCCGCTGGGGCAAACCACACAAACGGCACCACCACACCTGCAGAAACAGTCGATAAAAACATTTGAATAAACGCCTGCCCGGATGCCGCTGTACCGCGGATTTTGGGATGGCGTTCTAGCGCAGCTATCGAAAGTATTGGCATGGCCAGCGCCATACCCACATTAAACAATGCAACAGGCAAAATATTGTAGATTATATTTGTTGGTAAGAAGTAGCAAACCGCAATATTCAAAATCGCGACAAAAAACATCCAGACATAAGCACACTTAATGACTTTTTTTGCTATAAAAAGTCCTGCCGCACGCCTTGCAAGGAAAGAGCCCAATACCATGCCTGTGACGGTGGGGATAAATAAATAGCCGTATTGTTGCGGCGTTAAGTGCAAATGCTTGCCTAAAAATACAGGGCTAGCCAACACATACACAAAAAAACCTGAGAAATTAGCGCCAATCGCCATACAGATTTTGGCAAATTCAGCATCACCAAAAATGGTTTTGTAACTAGCCAATACATTTTTGGCAGATAATTTCATGCGCTTTTCTGGAGGCATGGTTTCGGGTAAAAAAGTTACCGCCGCCCATAAACTTAACCACGCATACACGGCCAAAAAGATAAATATCGCCTGCCAGTGAAACCCAAGCAATAAGCCGCCAATAATAGGGGCTACCGCTGGCGCAATGCCGAACAACATTTGGATGGTCGCCATCACCCGTTGTGCAGCGGCGCCTTCAAATAAATCGCGCACCATGGCGCGCGCTACCGTGTTGCCTGCCCCGCCACTTGCCCCTTGAAGCGCCCTAAAAAACCAAAGTGTTTCAACATTAGGCGCAAACGCGCAACCAATGCTGGCTAACACAAATATACTCAAGCCCCATTTAATGGTTGTGATACGGCCAATGGCATCAGATATGGCGCCATGCCATAAGGTCATGGCGGCATAAGGCAGTAAATAAAAGGTAAGGCTTTGCTGAATTTGCAAATCAGTTGCGACTAACTCTGCCCCCATGATGTGAAATGCTGGCAAGTATGTATCAATGGCAAATGGCGCTAATGCTGCCAGCGCGGCCAGTGCATATACAAGAAAAATAGAATGTGGTTTCATATTTAAAAGTATACCAAACTGCAACAGACCCTATCTGTCATTTCCGCGAAAGCGGGAATCTATTTTAAGGTTTACATTAAGACCAAACTGGATTCCCGCTTTCGCGGGAATGACGAAAGTAGATTGAATGATAGTTATGGTAGTGCGTGGAACTGCTCAACGCGCTCTTGATCACCCGCCACATATTTTTTAGAGTTTTTATCAGTTCTAAATATAATCGGTTGTGAGGCAATCACTGGGTTTTTGCTATCTTCAATCGCTTTTTCAATCAAGTGGTGATTCGGAGATAGTGAACACACAGGGTCAGCGCTCTCCGCATCGCCACTGAGTAAAAACGCTTGGCAGCGGCAGCCCGCTAAATCATTGTGTTTTTCTGGGCAAGTGACGCAAGGCCCTTTCATCCAACTATCGCCACGGTATTTATTAAAGGCAGGGCTTTCTTTCCAAGCGTACTCTAGGCCGTTTTCACGCACATTAGGGAACTGCATATTCGGTAACACGCGTGCCGAGTGGCAAGGCAATACATCGCCATTGGCAGTCACAATCATAAACACTTCGCCCCAACCGTTCATGCATTTTTTTGGGCGGTCGCCAAAGTAATCTGGTACCACAAAAAAGATTTTCATTTTACCGTTTACTTTAGCGCGGTATTCATTGGTAATCCGCTCTGCTTCTTCTACTTGCTCTTTAAGCGGCATCAATTGGCTACGGTTTACCAAGCTCCAGCCATAATATTGCGTATTGGCAAGCTCGATATAGTCTGCACCTAATGCCTCAGCCATTTCTAAAATTTCTTTCATATGTCCAATGTTGTAGCGGTGTATCACCACGTTTAATACCATTGGGTAGCCGTGCGCCTTTATCATAGCGGCGACTTTTTTCTTGAGTTCAAACGTTTTGGTATTAGTAATAAAGTTATTAATTTCTTCAGTAATATCGTGCATAGAAAGCTGAATATGATCTAAACCGCCATCTTTAAAGGCTTGTATACGCTTTTCAGTTAAGCCCACGCCAGAGGTAATTAAATTGCTGTAATAACCTAGTTTTCTAGCCTCAATCACAATATCTTCAATATCATCGCGCAGCAAAGGCTCACCGCCAGAAATGCCCAACTGAATGGCGCCCAATTTGCGCGCATCTCGCAACGCTTGAATCCATTGCTCGGTGCTTAACTCATTTTGCGTATGTTTATCGTAATCGGTTGGGTTATAGCAAAAAGCACAGTGCAATGGGCAGCGATAGGTAACCTCAGCCAGCAACCATAATGGCTGCGTTTGCGTTATATTTGCCGCAACACCGTTGTTTTTAGCCTGCGCTTGCACAGCTTTTTGTACAGCTGATTCACCTAAAGAATTTTGAGTCATTTGTTGCTCCTAAACCTACATTAACTTTTAGATTACTATACTTTTCTCAGCCAAGCCTTGCCATAAGCCATGTCAAACATACCAATTACATCGGTTTCTATGGTGGTGGCATCAGGAAAAGCTGCTTTTAACTCCGACACAATATCGCCCACACTGGCTTTGCCATCTACGCGCTTAATGACTTCACCAGCTCCACCATGTAATTTGACCATGCCTTCTGGAAACAAAATCACATAGCTTTGTTGTGCTTCTTCCCACTGAAAGCGATGATGCAGTGCCAACGCAAAAACATCCGAGAGTTGAATGGTTGAAAGTGTTGGGTCAATTGCAAGTTTATCCATAAAAATCCAAATGTTTACTATTTAAAATTAATGACTGGCTGATGAAAATAATCTTTACCAGCAATCTTAATGTCGAGATCCGAGGCCAACATAATGCTATCTGCAATCACCCATAATACATTAAGTTTAAACTGTAAAATCTCTAACGCGCGCATTTGCATCTCACGCGAGGTGCTAAAGTAGTTTAAAGTCACATCTAACCCTTGCTCAACATCGCGGCGCGCTTCGGTTAAGCGCTTTTTAAAATAGCTTAAGCCCTCTTCTTTAATCCAAGGATACATGGTTGGCCATGAGCTAATACGCTGCTGGTGAATGTGAGGCGCAAAAAGCTCGGTTAAGCTTGAGCAGACGCTTTCCTGCCAAGGACGTTGTTTGGCAAAGTTAATATAGGCATCTACCGCAAAACGCACACCTGGGCTCACCATATCTAAACTGGTGATTTGTTCACGGCTTAGTCCTACTGCATCACCTAACTGTATCCAAGCTTCAATTCCGCCAACAGCATCTCCTACGCCGTCATGGTCTGTAATACGGACTATCCATTGCTTACGTACATCTACATCAGGGCAGTTTGAAAGAATCGCGCCATCTTTCATGGGAATAGCAATTTGATAGTAAAAACGATTCGCTACCCAGCACTGCAATTGCTCTTTGGTTAATTTACCTTCATACATCATCACGTGAAAAGGATGATAAATATGATAGCCCTTACCTTTTTCGCGGAGTTTTTGTTCAAACTCTTCGCGACTCCAAGGTAAATTGTCATTTGATATTGCGTTCATGCTCATCTCCTAAAGAATGATATCCATACCGTCATACGCCACTTCAATTTTGTGTGTGTCCAAAATTGCGCGCTCGGCAGAATCTTCTCTTAAAATAGGGTTGGTATTATTGATGTGTATCAATACCTTACGTACTTGCTTAGTTTTTCCAAATTCACCCAGCTTTTCTACCATACCACCTTCACCAGATTGTGGGTTGTGGCCGATACTACGCGCGGTTTTGGTCATTAAACCCATATCAATCATTTCGGTATCTGTCCAAAATGTACCATCGACCATAATGCAATCTGCTTGATGCATTAAGGGCGGCAAATGCGGTTCAATCTCACCTAAACCTGGGCTGTACCAGCATTTTTTGCCTGTCGAAATCTCTTCAATTAACACGCCAATAGTGTCGCCAGGATGAGGATTGTTACGATGCGGCGAATAAGGTGGTGCAGCGCTTTTAAGCGCCACTGCTGTAAATTTCAAATTAGGCACGCTTGGGATTTCAAAGCTGCTGGATTTGCTAACATCAGCGCCATCAATCGGAATGGTGTGACGATTAATGCCACAATAGTGACCCAAAATATTGAGTATTTGGTTGCCACTGGTTAAATCTTCATACACCATGTCGGTGCAATAAATCTCACGCTTTACTTTGCCCTCGCGCAACATAAATAAACCTGTGGTGTGGTCAATTTGTGCATCGATGAGCACTATCGCTTGTATGCCTGAATCACGAATCGCTCTACCCGGTTGCAAAGGCGCAAAGTCTTGAATTTGCTGTAATACATCGGGGGAGGCATTAAATAATACCCAATCGACCCCATTACTTGACACACAGATGGAAGATTGTGTTCGTTTAGTGGCTTTAATAGTGCCTTTGCGAAAACCATCGCAGTTTGGACAATTGCAGTTCCATTGCGGGAAACCTCCGCCGGCGCCTGCGCCTAATACGTGTATTTGCATGTGATTCTTAAAATTAAAATTGAAAAGGTGATTTTACGCTTTTATGTGAGAAAAGCGTGAAAAAGGCTGTCAAAATTGACAGCCTTTAAAGAGAACAAATTACTTGTTCATTACGTACATTGTTACTTCAAAGCCAAAACGCATTTCAGTAGCTGCTGGAGTTGTCCACATGATAAGTTCCTTTTTAAGTTAGTTAATAATCTCGCTATATCGCACTTAACTCATTAATCGTTAAAAGCGTTACAACGTGAAACGAATCATGCGCTTAAAAATAAATTATCAATACTGCAAAGTTACCGAATAAACCCTAAGTAAATTCATGATGGACAGCTAGTATTTTTTGCAGCCTTTTATGGTTAAGCTTATTTTTCTATTGTGTTACCAAACGTCTCGCTTTAACCGACAAAGCAAGGTTTTCAAGTACTTCAACCGTATCATCCCAACCTAAACATGCATCTGTTATCGATTTTCCGTATTCTAGTTCACAGCCAGGAGTGTGCTCTTGACGCCCTTCGTTAAGATGCGACTCTAACATCACTCCAATAACGCGCGCTTCACCTTTAGATAACTGAGTGGCAATATCGCCCGCTACTTTCTTTTGCTGTTGAAAATCTTTTTGACTATTGCCATGACTGCAATCTACCATCACTTGGGGCCTTAACCCTGCTGAACCAATAATTTCACATGCAGCATCCACACTCGAGGTATCGTAATTTGGTGATTTGCCGCCGCGTAATATCACATGGCAGTCTTCATTTCCTGCAGTAGAGATAATCGCGGATTGT
>JAIYEJ010000293.1 GCA_027487055.1 Methylotenera sp.
ACAGTGGCTTGTTCTGTCGTTTCTTCGCCCGTTTTGTAGTTGGTTTTAATAATGCTCACGTTTTTACCCACGTATTTCTCGAGCATTTTTTGTGGGGTGAGCAAATCAAAGTCAAAGTTTTGCTCAAGTAAATTGAGACTGCCAGGCGCGTTAATGCTACGTAAGAGTGCGGTTTCAGGGCGCATTTGCGCACTTACATCGCGCAAAGCAAGTGCGTTTAAACCCGCTTTAATATTGACTTTACGCGTATCTTTAACAAGTGCTAAATTTTGATTGTAAATCGTCACCGCAACGCTTTGCTGATCGCTTAAGGTGCTTTTGGCCTCTATTAAATTGGTTTCTTGATTTTTATCCAAAGCAAACGCCCCCGTGAAAAATGCAGACATAATGGCAAACGAAATATAACGATATTTTAAACGCATAACAAATCTCCAAAAAAATGTGTGAAATATCGGCGATTCAATTACTTATTCAATGTAATTCTTACGCCTTAATCAGTTAAACGTTGTAACTTTAAGAATGGGGTTAAAATTTTTAAACAATTTAAATCACATCAATATGTTCATTTTGTAGCATGCTAATCAGCTTAATCAGCGGTAATCCGATTAATGCATTCGGGTCGTCGCCCAACATGCGCTCCATCAGAGCGATACCTAAACCTTCAGATTTTGCACTGCCCGCACATTGATAAGGTTGCTCTTTAGATAAATAATTTTCAATTTGTGCATCTGTCAGCATTCTAAAGCGCACCAAATAAGGAACCACCTGCGCCTGCATGGTATCGGTTGCGGCATTGTATAAGCATAGTGCGCTGTGAAAAGTCACCTCACGGCCGCGCATTTTTTGTAATTGCTTAGTCGCGTTAGCATGATTGCCAGGTTTACCTATTTGCTCGCCATCGAGCGTTGCGACTTGGTCGCAACCAATCACCAACGCATTAGGATATTCGCTACCAATTTTGCGTGCTTTTTCTTGCGCTAAACGTAAAGCTGTTTCATGTGGTTTTTCGTTCGGCAGGGCGGTTTCATCAATTTTTGGTGCAATGCTGGTAAATGGAATTTGTAGTTTTTGCAAAAGTTGGCGCCGATACTCTGACGATGAAGCTAAAATTAGGGTCTGTTTGGAATTTTTCATATTGCTGACATTGTAAAGTAAAAAAGCCGACAGATTATTGCTGTCGGCTTAAAGTTAAATCATCATCCAGTTAATCAGGTTGAATTTCAATAAGTGATTCGTCAGGTGTAACCGCATCACCTTTTGCAACGTGTATAGCCACAACCGTCCCTGTTTTAGAGGCCTGAATTTCATTTTCCATTTTCATGGCTTCAATCACAAGCACACCATCACCTGCGGTGACTTTGTCGCCAACTTTAACTTTAACCGCCACAATCGTGCCTGGCATTGCAGTGGTCACACAACCTGCATGGTGTGGACGTGGGCGACCGCTTGAGGCAATCGCTACTTTTTTCTTGCCGCCGCCTTTATTGCCACCTGATACTTCCATTTCACTTAGGGTTTCAATAACCACTTCTTCTGAGATGCCGTTTACGGATACATAAAATGGTCTTTTATCTTCACCCGCATGTCCACTACCAGTCAGTACAATATGGAAGGTTTCACCATGCAAGGTAACATTGAACTCATTGGGCGCGTAGCGCGCAGCGGCAGTATTGACAGATTCTTTGGTTAACAATGGCTCTGGTTTTAAACTGCCAGCGTTACGTTCTTGCAGAAAAGTTTGGCCAATATCAGGAAACATCGCATATGTCAGCACATCTTCATCTGATTGCGCAATTCTTTCTGTCTCTGAGATAAGTCGAGGCATTTCAGGGTCTAACAAATCGGCAGGCCGACAAGTAATCACCCCAGCATCGCCGATGGCTAATTTTTTTACTTTTTCATTAACAGCAGAGGGCGATTGACCGTATTGACCAAGAAAGTAATTTTTAACTTCATTGGTAATTGATTTATAGCGCTCGCCAGTCATCACATTTAAAACTGCCTGTGTACCCACAATTTGTGAAGTTGGTGTAACAAGCGGTGGAAAACCTAAATCTTCGCGCACGCGTGGGATTTCAGCCAACACTGCATCCATTTTATCAATCGCATTTTGGTCTTTTAACTGATTGGAAAGATTAGAAATCATGCCGCCAGGTACTTGGTTAATTAATACCCGAGTATCAACACCAGTAAAATCACTTTCATATTGCCAATATTTTTTACGAATCTCGCGGAAATAAGCGGTAATTTCTTGCAGTTTAACTAAATCTAAGCCTGTGTCGTATTGCGTACCTTTGAGTGCTGCTACCATACTCTCTGTTGATGGGTGGCTTGCGCCCTCACCAAAAGATGAATTGCAAGTATCGATAATACTCGCCCCGTTTTCAATCGCCTTCATTAACGCAATATTGGCAAAACCTGAAGTGGCATGGCTATGCACATGAATTGGTAACTTAACCGCGGCATTGATTGCCTTAACTAAATCGCCCGCAATTGTTGGCGTTAAAATACCTGCCATATCTTTAATGCCAATGCTGTCTGCACCCATTTCTTCTAATTCCTTGGCCATGCTTACAAAATAAGCAATATCGTGCACAGGACTAGTTGTATAAGAAATTGTACCAATGGCATGTTTTTTTAGTTTTTTAACCGCTAAAATTGCTTCACGCATGTTACGGATATCGTTCATCGCATCGAAAATGCGGAACACATCTACACCACCATTTACCGCTTGTTTTACAAATGCTTGTACTACATCATCAGAATAGTGGCGGTAACCAAGCAAGTTTTGGCCGCGAAGCAGCATATTAATTTGGCTATTTGGTAATGCTCTACGTAGTTTCGCAAGACGCTCCCATGGATCCTCTTTTAAAAACCGCACACACGCGTCAAACGTGGCTCCGCCCCAAGCCTCTATAGACCAAAAACCAATCGCGTCCATTTTTTTACAGATGGGCAGCATGTCTTCGGTGCGCATGCGTGTTGCAATCATGGATTGATGTCCGTCGCGTAAAACCAGTTCTGTGATGTGTATTTTGCTCATAAAATAATATCTTTATAGTTAAGTCTAGTTTTAAATACCCTCATGCGCTGCAATTGCTGCTGAAATTGCAGCGGCAATTAATTCAGGCGGTAGTTCTGTTGCATAGTTTGTGAGTTCTGGGTGGCTCTCTACAAAGCTTGTATTAAAGTTTGCATTTCTAAAATCGGGATGCTTCATAATTTCTTGATAATAGGGGATAGTCGTTTTAACGCCATAAACTTCCATA
>JAIYEJ010000330.1 GCA_027487055.1 Methylotenera sp.
AAATAAACCCTAAATAAGATTTACCTGCGCCATGATCAATCAGTGTGGGATTTTCCTGCTTGCGACGAATCTCATGGAATAATGGCTCAATAAAATTTACCAAATGATAGACTTGCTTAAGCTTGCGACGACTATCTTGATTTAATTTTCCATCACGTGTCAAAATATGAAGCGCTTGTAACAAGGGGATGGATTGGTTTGGTTTGATTTCTGGAAGATTGTGCATATGCGTTATTTTATATGGCTTCATTCAATCGCTTTAAATTATTTTGAATTCTTTGTCGTCAAACTGTTAATGAGTGCGTTTTGATAGGTAAGGGCAACAACTTAACCCTTCAAACCACTCAAAAAATGGAGAACAGCATGAAAAGAACATTGATTTTGACACACACACTATTTGCACTTTTAGTTTCGGCTCAAGTAATGGCGGATGATACAAAACCTGCCGTCGATTTAGACAAACGTGGCGACCGTATTGAAGATCGTTTAGATAACCGCGGTGACCGTCGTGAAGAGCGCCTAGATAACAAAGGTGACCGCATTGAAGAGCGCTTAGACAATCGCGGCGACCGCATTGAAGACCGTTTTGACAAGCGTGCTGATAGAGCAGAAGCGAATGGCAATGAACAACGTGCTGAACGCCTAGAAAACAAAGGCGACAGAATTGATCAACGTTTAGATAAAAAAGGTGACCGTATTGACCAACGACTAGACAAGCGCGGAGCACGTGCGGATAATCGCCTAGATAACAAAGGTGAGCGTATAAATAATCGCCTTGATAAGCGCGCAAACAAACGCGCTAAACGTATTAACTAAATATAAAATCATAGAAAACGCAATGCGAAAGATGAATCCTAAGAAAATGCAAGGTTAATGGAGTTATTTCTAGCCGAAATTCAAGGGCGTGCTTTTCGCATTGCGCACTTAGCTACAGGCAATCGCGATGACGCTTTAGATATCGTGCAAGATGCCATGATGAAACTTGTACAAAAATACAGTACGCATGACAAAGCAAGCTGGAAGCCGCTTTTTTACAATATTTTAGAGTCACGCATACTCGATTGGCATAGGCGCCAACAAGTCAGAAACCGTTTTAGAAGCTGGTTGCATTGGGATGTCGATGAAGAAGTTGAAGATGCACTAGAACAACAACCCGCTGAAACAAATAGCATTCCTGATTTTCAGTTGCAAGATGCACAATTTATGCAAAGCTTAGAAGCGGCACTGAAAGATTTACCGTTACGTCAGCAACAAGTTTTTTTATTAAGATTGTGGGAAGGTATGGACATCAGCCAAACTGCTGTTGCGATGCAATGCAGTGAAAGTAGCGTTAAAACACATTACGCACGCGCACTTGAAAAATTGCGTGACGCATTAAAGGATCATCAAATATGAGCGAATCTTTAGAGAACCCATCAGAAAAAGCACTAGAAGCACGCATTAAAACGAGCTTAGAGCAAAGCGCGCGCTTCTTAGATGCAGATACACAACAACGCTTAAATGCTGCGCGCCGCAATGCACTTAACCAACCAGCTAAAGGAAAATGGTTTCAGTTTAATGGTTGGATACCCGCAACCAGCTTAGTTTTTTGCAGTGTGATTGCCATGTTGATACTAATTCCATCGCATCAGGCACCGCATACAACGATTGAGCTTTCTGACCAAACGGCGATGTTAGAACTATTAGATAACCCAGAAGAGTTAGATGTGATTAGCGACCCTGATTTTTATATGTGGGTAGAAGAAATGAACAATGAAAACGGGGTCCATCATGCCGTTTAAGTGGTGCTTACTGTTTATGATACTTAGCCTATTTTCAACTGTACAAGCAGCAACAGATGCTTTACCGATGGATTTAATTGAGCTTTTAGGCGAGCTAGATGACGACAACCAAGATAGTTTCGATCAAGACTCACTCGACGCCGCAATGCAAGACATAAAAACACCCGCTCTACCTAATAGAGAGCAACATAAAATTGAAGTTGGAGGTCAAAAATGACTCACATAATTAACAATACAAACAATCTCAGTGCCAAATTTGTGATTTGGCTTGGAGTAAGCTTAATTTTAGCTTTATCTACGATGCATGCGCGTGCAGAAGGCATTCCGTGGGAGCAACTAAGTCCACAGCAACAAGAAACGCTCAGCCCAATGAAAGATCAATGGAACACGCTGCCACCACAACGCCAAGACAAATTAAGTAAAGGCGCAGAGCGTTGGGCCAGCATGTCACCAGAACAGCGTGAGCAAACTAAAGAAAAGTTAAACCGCTTTAAAAACTTAAGCCCAGAAGAAAAAGCGGCGGTAAAAGAAAGAATGCGTGAGTTTAGAAAGCTTCCACCAGAAGAGCGTAAAGCGTTGCGCCAACGCTGGAAAAATATGGATCCTGAGCAAAAAGCTAAATTTAAAGAACGCATCAAAAATATGAGCCCAGAAGAGCGAAAAGCTTTTCGCCAAAAAATGCGCGAACGTAAACTTTACAGAAACCAGCAGCAATAAGCGATTGAATAAACTTGATACGAGACCTAAGCATTCAGATATTCAGTGCTAAAATGCAGGCTACTTAGCTTTGCAATCGCAAGAGGTTTATTTTGGCAATTCAGTGGTACCCAGGTCACATGACCCAAGCCCGCAAAAAAGCGGAAGAGACCATGGAATTTACCGATATGGTGATTGAGGTCTTGGATGCGCGAGTGCCTGAAGCCAGCCACAACCCAGTGATTAATGAAATGAGGCAATTTAGACAGCGGCCAAATTTAAAAATTTTAAATAAAGCCGATTTGGCCGATCCCAAAGTGACAGAATCATGGCTTAATTACTTTAACAATCAACCCAATACCAAAGCAGTTGCGCTTTCTTGCAAAAAAGCTGGCGATGCCAAAAAAATACCAGCCATTTGTCGTAAGCTAGTTCCGCACCGTGGCACTCATTTAAAACCCCTACGGGCCTTGATTATGGGGATTCCAAACGTAGGCAAATCAACCCTCATGAATGCCCTACTCAACCGCCGCGTAGCGAAAGTGGGTGACGAGCCTGCGGTTACTAAAAGCCAACAGCGTTTTGATTTGGATGCCACATTTAGCATTACCGATACGCCAGGCATGATGTGGCCAAAAATTGAGTTTGAATCTGACGGCTACATGCTTGCCGCTAGCCACGCAATCGGCAGAAATGCTGTCATTGACGAAGATATTGCCATTTTTTTAGCGAATAACTTACTTAACAATTATCCAGAACTCATTAACGCGCGGTATAAATTAGATGTCATGAAAATCGATGTTTCGGCGATTGATGGGGTAGATTTACTTGAAGCAATCGCGAAAAGGCGAAGCTATAAACGGCATGATGGATTCTTGGATATTGAAAAAACCGCCATGGCTTTTTTAACAGATTATCGAACTGGTGCGATTGGACGTGTAAGCTTAGAAACGCCAGAAACTCGCACTAAAATGAAAATCAGCAAATCAACGATAGTTGACTAATTGCAGTGCTTCATCGATTTCTGAGCGGGACTGCAGTTTGGTTCTTTTGCGCCCTTATTCATGCTCTGTTTCATTTTGTCCCAGCTTAATTTTACTTGATTTTTTTTATTAGGGTTTAATGATGAAGAGTCCGCATCTTCTGTAACAGATTGTTCGGTAGATTGAGATGTTTTTTGCTCTAAAGGTACTTTTGACTCAAACGTATTAATTGGTTGTACTTTTTGTTGTTGAGTGTTGTTAGTCTGCCACAACAATACTATACTTAAAAAAACAGTAAGCGATGCAAATACCCATTTTTGAATCGACTCTAAACGGCTTTTTGAGTCAGCCTTTATAACAACTGGTCCTTTATCACCAACCATTAAACGCACTGAATAAATCTCGTGCTCTCGCATATGTTTATCATTCTTAACTCCGCTATAATCAAACATTTGAGAAATTTCATGTGTTAGTCTAGATACTACCTCATAATAAGAACGTGAAACTAAAATTTGATTGGGATTTGCAAAACTCATAATTCGCTGCGCCACATTAATTCCATCACCAATAATATTGGGCTGTCCATTAATATCACTTACATGGCGCACAGGACCAAGATTAATACCTAAACGCACATAAAGTGGCATGGCGCTATGGATATTACTTTTTAGAATCTCATCTCGAATAGTCATGCAACTAAACAATGCCTCCTCCGGTGAACCTTTATAAGCAATTGCTGCGCCATCACCTGTGTCTAAAACAATCCTGTCATCCTGCGCTACATCCTTTAGACCTAAATTTATCAAATTATTAAATTGTTTTTTGATTTCAATCTGCTCGGAATCGGTTTTTTTTGAATAGTCAACAATATCCAAAAACGAAATGCTACAAATAGAAGTTTTATTAACTCTATCGTTCATGATCTGTTTTAACTCAATCTTTCCAATAGGTTATAAAGTATATACTTCAAATGAATAACAATCGTTTAGGTAATTAAAATAATCTAATTGGTATCTAAGGAGATTTTAGTGTAACTCATGACGCGATTTCTACCGCTTTTTTTTGCCACATACATTGCAGTATCTGCTGTGGCAATCAATCCTTTAAAATCATACCCAGCACGAACTGAATCTGCCACTCCAATACTCACCGTTGAATATATGGTGGGGTGTTTTAGTTTTAATGGTTTTGCTTCTACGCCTGAGCGTATACGTTCAGCCAAGCCAAGTGCTTCATTTTCGTTCGTGTTGGGCATAAAGACACAAAATTCTTCGCCGCCATATCGCCCAAGTACATCGCTAGAACGTAACATTTCACTTATGTTCTTAGCTAAGTGTCTTAATACTTCATCACCTGTTAAATGCCCATGTTGATCATTGACCTTTTTGAAGTGATCAATGTCAATTAAAAGTACTGCCATACTCAAATTGATACGCTTACACATATCTTGCATTTTGATTGCTGCATCTTCCAAACCTCGTCGATTTAGCACGCCTGTGAGGCCATCTATGGTTGCAATAGACTCTAAATTTTGATTCAACTTATAACTTAATATCAGTACAAACAAGCTCGAAATAAAAAACTGTGAAACTGCACCCAACATAAAGGTGTAAGCATTTACCGGCCAAATCGCAAATGAATCAAATACTTCCATCCCCACCCGTGAAGCGTAAATGCCACGACCAAGCATGAGCAAGGCCATCAGCAAGTATAAACTCGAATTTATCCAATATAGGCTACCAACCAACCCTTCATCACGCGAAAAGGTAAGCCTCGCACTGAAAAAATAGATCGCAGAAAAAACAATACTCGCCAATATCACCGCCATGCGCAAATTGTGACCTATCGGAACAAAATATAGATCGATTAACACAAGCAGAATAAATATACCAACAGGAATGCGATGATCTGGCACTTTGCCAATAAATGCCTGTATACCGTTAAGGTATAAGGCTAATCCTGCGCCGATTAAAGCCATGCCAGGTAAAAATACGATTTTTGGTGCATCCAACTGCATCAGCACCAGCACCATCCCTAAGCCTATGACTAGGTTACCCACTGCCCAGTAACCAGGACCGCGCACTTCTTTGTGATGTGTGCGAGTAATTGCCAGCAACATTGATAACATAAATGTTAACAACATCGACATAAAGATGATGGTTTTTAAGTCAAACTTTGGCATCGCTCTTTAAATTCTTCCCCAAAAAAATTTAATCAAAAACGCAAAACTTAAGTGTTAATTTTTAATATGCAGTTACAATCATACTATAAACAACAAAGACGTAATGTTGCGCGGTGCAAAATCTTACCGCAGCCACTTCTAAAGCATTCACAAATACATGTTAAATAGTTTAAATTCCCCGCAGCGCGAGGCAGTCAAATATCTCGATGGCCCATTGCTGGTGCTTGCTGGCGCAGGCTCTGGAAAAACGCGCGTAATTACCCAAAAAATTAGCTATTTAATTGATGAAGCTGGCTACAACCCAAAAGAAATTGCAGCGATTACCTTTACCAATAAAGCCGCACGCGAGATGCAAGAGCGCGTATCTAAACTTATGCAAGGCAAAAACACCAAAGGGCTGACAGTCACCACATTTCACTCGCTGGGCCTACAAATGCTACGCGCAGAAGCGAGTTTGTTGGGCTATAAACCACAGTTTTCTATTATAGATTCTAGCGATAGCTTTAAAATCATCGCGGATATTTTAGCCACGACTGATAAACAACTATTACGCAAAACGCAGTATCAAATCTCGCATTGGAAAAATGCTTTTATAAATCCTGATCAGGCAAAAGCTTCTGCAGAAGAAGACTTAACGCATGCAGCGGCAAGAGTTTATCAGCTTTATCAACAAACATTAAAAGCTTACCAATCGGTTGATTTTGATGATTTAATTAAGTTACCAGTGGAGTTGTTTTTACAGCATGAAACTGCACTTAACAAATGGCAAGCTAAACTGCAATATTTGTTGGTGGATGAATATCAAGACACCAACGCATGCCA
>JAIYEJ010000214.1 GCA_027487055.1 Methylotenera sp.
TGTGAAGTCTTTTCTTTAGGGGGGGAAACAATGTCTTATTTAAGAACTATGGCCCGGAAAATGGAGAAAACATTATTTTTCAACTTTTGCATTTAATTCAGTGTTTGAGAAGTTAAGCTGTAATATGCGTGGTGCATTCATTGCAGCCCATGTGAGTAAGGCTGGTGGAAAAACACCGCCTATTTCCTCGAAAATAATATCTTTCGCTTGTGCCAGATTTTGAACCTGTGACCAGTCATCAAGCCCCATAACATAATCAATGCTTAAGGAAAATGGCATAAAGAAAAGACATCCCATTAATCCAGATAGTAAAATTTTGAACCAATCGTTAAGCCGATCAAACACTGGAATTAGCTGCAATAAGATATGAAATACGATGAGTGATGGTACTAAAATACTAATTTGAAGAGTCCAGATAAAAAGTCTTTGCCAAAAAGTTACTTCTGAAGTGGATGCTGGCTCAAGAAATGTAAATAACACGATGAGAAAAATACTAAACCAGAAAAAGTATTTTTGCGTTGAAATATCATTCACTAACATCTAGCTTAATCCCCTACAGCTTATTCGTTAAACCATTCGTGCAAAAAATGAGCCGCTGGTGCATGACTGCTTGAATTGGATGAACAACATCAATTAAATTGCATTACCTTCATTGTACTAAACCAGATTCAATGAATGCAACTAACGCCCACTTAACTTTAGTGACTTCTTAACTTAAGGAATATCAACATGATTAAAAAAACTCTCTTTTACTTTATTGCAAGCGCTGCTTTTCTTTCCAATCCAGCTTTCGCTGATGATAGTGGAAAATGGTATGGAAAACTCTATGGTGGTGCGTCTAGTTTAGGTGATCAATCGATTAAACAGACAGGCGTTGCTGCTAATGGCGCGACTGGAAAAATTAAAAATGATAGTGGATTTATGCTGGGTGGATCGGTTGGTTACCACTACACAAACAATTTTTCTGTAGAGGTGGCATGGGATTACACAAGTAATGATTCTAAAACTAATTTTTCTGATGGCACAAATTTTAACGAAGGTGATTTTGCGTCAAATATTTTCTTTTTGAATGGTCGTTATACTTTTGAGCCTATGACAACAACCAAAATTCGCCCATATTTAGGCGCAGGTCTGGGTTATGTGCAGGAAATTGATATCGATTTAGAGTCTGGTGGAGTTGAGAGATCTTATAATCAAGATGGTGAGTTTGCATATCAATTGATGGCTGGTATTACTTATCCAATCACTGAAGCCATAGATTTGGATGCAGGACTTCGTTACGTCCGCGCTGAAAGCATCAATTTTGAACGCGAGAGTGGTGATGGTGAACTGAGAAAAGTAGATTACGACCCGATACTTTTTACTATCGGATTAAGCTATAAGTTTTAGCTTATGTTTGATTAATAACTTAATAAAATCTATTAGCTACGGTAAAATCAAGAAACTTAACCAAGATAGAGCAGTCTGTCTTGGTGCTAAACTTACTTTAGAAACAATATTTATTTTTTAGGTTTTAAATGGCACTCATCAATACTTCCCTCAAATTAGCAGAAAGCGGCATGCTGCCCGATAGCATGGTGCGCGCTGGTATACGCAAACTATCGGCTACTCGACTAGATGAAATCTCAGCAAATGATTGTGAAACTGGCATGGTTAAGTTGTCACAATTTATTCAAGCAATGAATCAAGCAAGTATTGCGCAAGTACCAGAATTAGCAAATGCGCAACATTACGAAGTACCTGCTGAGTTTTTTAGCTACAGCTTAGGCCAACATCGAAAATACAGTAGTTGCTTTTGGATGCCAGATACTAATACGTTAGAAGAAGCGGAAGTGTTAGCTTTAAATCAAACCTGCGAGCATGCAGATTTAGCAAACGGCCAAGCTATTTTAGAGCTTGGATGTGGCTGGGGATCGCTATCATTATGGATGGCAGAAAAATATCCCAATTCAACTATTACAGGTGTTTCAAACTCAAATTCACAGCGTGAATACATATTGAAAACTGCAAAATCTCGTGGTTTAATTAATCTGAATATTATTACCGCAGATATGAATGTGTTTGAGGCCCCAGCCAAATATGACCGCGTGGTATCGGTTGAAATGTTTGAACACATGCGTAACTGGCAACAACTTTATGCAAAAGTGGCAAGCTGGCTAAAGCCAAAGGGCAAATTTTTTAAACATATTTTTGTGCATCGCAATACGCCTTATTTGTTTGAAGTGCAAAACGATGATGACCAAAGCAATAATTGGATGAGCCAGTTCTTTTTTAGTGGTGGCATGATGCCATCAGACGATTTGCCGCTACATTTTCAACAAGAAATGCAGTTATGTCAGCGGTGGCGCTGGAATGGTACACATTACGCGAAAACCGCCAATGCCTGGCTTGCCAATATGGATGCCAATCATGATGCGATTACGCCGATTCTGGAAGCGACTTATGGTGCAGAGCATGCAGAAGTTTGGCGAAATCGATGGCGTATTTTTTACATGGCCTGCGCGGAATTATTTGGCTATAAAAATGGTCAAGAATGGTGGGTGACGCATTATTTGTTTGAGAAAAAATAACGCTAATGTCGAAAATGGTCATCATTAACTTTGTGTTATTCCAAGCCGCTTGGTTTGCTTGCGTGTTGGGCGCTGCGAAAGATATGCCTTGGATTGGCGTCATTGCAACTGTGTTTGTGATTGCTTGGCACTTAAAGCAAGCCAAAGAAGCCAAACCAGAAGCCATTTTACTTATCATTACATTAGTTATAGGCGCTATGTTTGACCAACTCATGCTTAATTTAAACTTGATTCATTATCAATCACACGGCTGGAGTACTCACCTAGTACCTGCATGGATATTGGCTTTGTGGGCAGGCTTTGTGACCGCGCTAAATGTCAGTTTGCGCTGGATGCAAGGCAAATGGTTGGTCGCTATTCTTTTTGGTGCAATTGGTGGGCCGCTTGCTTACATGGGAGCTGCAAGGTTGGGCGCGGTGACATTAAATATTTATCCGCAAAGCTATTTAGCGCTAAGCATTGGTTGGGCGATTTTAACCCCAGTATTATTAATGCTCGCAAAGCGATATGACGGCTTTCAAAATAACCAAAGCATATAAATGATGATTGATTGGACTCCTTATTTCATCTGCCTTGCCACCATTAGCGCTTTTGGCTTGGCGGGCTGGTTTGTGAGTTTGATGCGCAATAATGTGACGCATGTTGATAGCATGTGGAGCTTGTTTTTTGTGATTGCTGCGCTTACTTGCTACTACCTCACAAAAGAATCCAATTTACGCGGCCAAGTGGTGTTGGTATTAGTCATTATTTGGGCGCTACGTTTGTTTGTGTACCTTACTTGGCGCAATTGGGGCCCACACGAGGATCATCGTTACGTGCAAATTCGACAAAATAATGAACCACATTTTTGGCTCAAAAGTATCTATATTATTTTTGGCTTACAAGCAGTGTTAGCTTGGCTCATTTCAATGTCACTTTTTGGCTCAATCAATAGCGGCACACCTATCAATCTATTAGATTATTTGGGTATTTTTTTGGTGATATTAGGTTTTTTTTGGGAAACCATTGGCGATTTGCAACTAACTCGCTTTAAATCGAATCCAAACAATAAGGGCAAAGTATTAAACACTGGTTTATGGCGTTATAGTCGCCACCCCAATTACTTTGGTGAGTTTTGTATTTGGTGGGGGCTTTACTTTATTTCTATGGCAGCCGGTGCTTGGTGGACATTGATTTCCCCCATACTAATGACGGTATTACTTTTAAAAGTATCTGGGGTAAGTCTGTTGGAAAGTACTATTATTGAACGCCGCCCTCTTTATGCTGACTATATTAAAAATACAAATGCATTTTTGCCCTGGCGACCTAAAAGATAAGTCACTCAAAAATAAGGGAATATTTATATTGAAAACCAAATACACGTTAGCATTAATCTGTTTATTGTTCACCAGCCTAGTACATGCTGAAGAATGGGCATTTGACGTTTATTTAGATAAGTCCAAAATTGGCAAACATACATTTACTCTCAGCAATAACACCCTAACAAGTCGCGCTAAATTTAACGTTAAAGTATTGTTTATTAATGCTTATCAATATGACCATACATCTAAAGAAAATTGGAACAATGATTGCCTGACTGAAATCGATGTCGACACAACGGAAGATAAAGTTAACACCAAAGTTAAGGGCAAAAAAACAAGCAATGGCTTTGAAATTAGCGATGGTAAACTAACACAAACACTACCTGCCTGCCCCATGACATTTGCTTATTGGAACCCGAAAATACTCACGCAAGCCAAATTACTTAACCCTCAAAATGCAGAATATTTAGATACTACATTTGAAAAATTGAACAATGAATCGATTAGTGTGAAAGGTAAGCCAACCGAAACAGCGCATTACAAATTAAAAGGTGCGCTAAAAGGGAAAAATAAACTTAATATTGAGCTATGGTACAACCTTAACAATGAATGGGTGGCGCTCAAATCTACTACGCCTGAAGGCTATATAATTACATATAAATTAATATGATAAACCACATACTTAAAGTAATACTTTTAATAATAATCAGCAGTTTTTTAACTGCCTGTGCTGGGAATAAAATGAATGAGATTCCATTAGTCAAACAAGTGGATTTACCCAAATTTATGGGTGATTGGTATGTGATTGCAGTGATTCCTACTGCGATAGAAACGGAAGCTTACAATCCGATTGAAAACTACCAATTAAATAAAGATGGCACCATTGCAACGACTTTTACCTTTAACAAAGGCGCATTTGATGGTAAAGCAAAAAAATACGAGCCAACAGGTTTTGTGCGGCCAGATAGCAATAACGCGCTGTGGGGTATGCAGTTTATTTGGCCGATTAAAGCTGAGTTTCGCATTTCATATTTAGACGACGATTACCAAACTACCATTATTGCCCGTAATGCACGTGATTATGTATGGCTAATGGCGCGCACACCGCAAATTACCGATGTAGAATATGATAA
>JAIYEJ010000080.1 GCA_027487055.1 Methylotenera sp.
CGCGCTAAACAAAGCTGTGAGGCATTGGGTGTTTTACTTGGTCTGCAAGCCAATCAAATTTTGCCGTTTTCGACTGGGGTGATTTTAGAGCCTTTGCCTGTGGATAAAGTCATAGCAGGTTTGTCAGCCGCAATTGCAAACCTGAAAGAAGACAACTGGTTAAACGCCGCCGAAGCGATTATGACCACAGATATTGTTGCCAAAGGTACTTCTAGAAGACTAGTGTTGGGAGGTAAGCAGGTGACGATTACTGGCATTAGTAAGGGTAGCGGCATGATACACCCAAATATGGCGACCATGCTGGGTTATATCGCCACCGATGCTGCGGTGAGCCAATCTGCGCTTGAAAGTATCATCCAATATGCGGTGAATAAATCGTTTAATTGCATTACGGTAGATGGTGACACTAGCACTAATGATAGTTTGATTTTAATTGCGACAAATCAAGCGGGTAACACTGAAATAACAGAAACGAGCGCCGATTATGTGATGTTACGCGATGCCTTAACTGATGTGGCGATTGAGCTTGCACAAGCCATCGTGCGCGATGGTGAAGGTGCGACTAAGTTTATGACAGTAACGGTTGAAGATGGCAAAGACGAAGCTGAATGTCGCAAAGTAGCTTATGCGATTGCACATTCACCGCTTATTAAAACTGCATTTTTTGCCTCTGACCCCAACTTAGGCCGCATTTTGGCGGCGATTGGTTATGCTGGCATTGACGATTTAGATGTCAACAATATGGAGCTATACCTCGGTAATGAAACTGGTACCGATGTACTGGTCGCCGAAAAAGGTGGTCGAGCAGCTTCATACAAAGAAGAACACGGTGCTGAGATTATGAAACAGTCTGACATTTTAGTGCGCGTGGTGCTCAATCGTGGTAAATCTACCGTTACAATTTGGACCTGCGATTTTAGCTACGATTACGTGAAAATTAACGCAGACTATCGTTCGTAAATAAAAATCCATTTTTTAGAAGGATTGTGTCGTTGCTCAGTGCTTGAAATCCGCATGTACAACTGCTTACATTCCAGTTTCTGTGCGCTGCGTGCCTAGTACTGTATCCTAAATTATTGAATTTTTTAGTGTTTTAATTGTGAGTACTAAAAGCATCTATGGATAAATTGGATAGTTTAATCACCCGTGCCGAGGGCTTAATCGTTAGATTAGAAAACTTGCTGCCTAAAGAAAATAAGCCGATTGATTGGTGTGCCTCAGCGTGGCGATGGCAGATGGAAAATGGTCGTGGTTATTTGCAATCTGTTGAGCATCCGCATCAAATTTCCTTAGAAAATATTCGTTTTGTGGATCCGCAAAAAACTGAAATTGTACGTAATACACGTCAGTTTTTGCAAAATCTGCCTGCTAATAACGTGTTGTTAACTGGTGCGCGCGGCACAGGTAAATCAAGCTTGGTGAAGGCACTACTTAACGAATTTTCGACACAAAATTTGCGTTTAATTGAAGTTGAAAAACAAGATTTAATTCATCTGAACCAAATTGTTGATTTAGTTAGAAACCGACCCGAAAAGTTTATTATTTTTTGCGATGACTTAACGTTTGAAGCGGACGATGTTGGTTATAAAGCGTTAAAAGTCGTGCTCGATGGCTCGCTCACGCATACCTCAGAAAATGTGCTGGTTTACGCCACCTCGAATCGTAAAAATTTAATGCCAGAAATGATGACAGATAATTTGGCTTTTAAACATAGTGATGGTGAAATTCGTCCAAACGAAACCTCAGATGAAAAGGTCGCATTGGCTGAACGTTTTGGTTTGTGGTTATCGTTCTATGCATTTGATCAAGATGAGTATTTAGCAATTGCAGAAAACTGGCTAAATTCATTTCAAATACCTTGGGATGAAGCTGCAAGGCAGGCTGCTCTTCAGTTTACGCACACTCGTGGTATGCGCAGCGGGCGTGTGGCTTATCAGTTTGCAACCGATTATGTAGGAAAGCTAGGTCTTGCAGGAAAGCTTAAGTGAATAAAGTCATCCATGTTGCAGTTGGTATTTTGCAACGTAATAAAGTGGGTGGCGAGTGCGAGTTTTTGCTCGCAAGCCGCCCACAAGGCAAAGGCTGGGCTGGTTGGTGGGAGTTTCCTGGTGGGAAAATTGAAGCAGGCGAAACTGCTGAACATGCCTTGTCCCGTGAGCTTAGTGAAGAGTTGGGTATTAAACCCATAGCCATACAAGCATGGAGTATTCGTACCTATGATTACCCTGCAACCCATGATTCGCTAGCAAAAACAGTTAAATTACATTTTTATTTTGTCAGTGCATGGATGGGCGAATTGACGCCTAAAGAAGGTCAAACTTTAAGTTGGCAAAGCGCAAAAAACATCACCGTATCCCCCATATTGCCAGCAAACGTACCCATTATGAAGGCGCTCGCATTGCCGCCGATATATGCCATTACTCACTTGCAAGAAATGGGTGAAAATTCTTATTTGGCGATGCTTAAGAGCCAATTAGCAGCAGGTTTAAAGATGATACAAGTACGTGAAAAAAACTTAAACAAAACGCTATTTATGAGTTTTGCAAAAAAGGTCATTGCTTTGGCAAAACCATATCACGCCAAAGTTTTAATCAGTGAGGATATTGCCTTGGCAAGAGAGTTGGTGGCGGATGGTGTGCATTTACCCAGCAAATCTTTAATGATGTTAAAAACAAAACCATTTGGTTTAATAGTTGCAGCATCTTGTCAAAACAAAACAGAGTTAGCCCATGCAGAAGCGCTAGCGCTTGATTTTGTAATGCTTTCCCCTGTGAAGTCAACGCCAAGTCACTTTGTGTCAACGCCATTAGGTTGGCAACAATTTTCTGAGTTAACACAAAGTATTGCTTTGCCAGTTTATGCGCATGGCGGAATGACACTCACAGACTTGCCTGTTGCTTTAAGTTTTGGCGCCCGTGGCGTGGCTTTTCAGTGAGATGTTGATTTATAAACTAAAGTAAAAAAGTTAACACTAAATTAACCTCGAAATTAGTTTAGTTTGGTGCTTTGATGGGCAAAGTCACCATTTGGTGGGTGATATTGCCAGCTTTGTCTTTAAAGCAGAGTTTAAAATCAACTTTTTCGCCACTTTTGAGTGGTTTTTTTAAGTCAAATAACATTAAGTGAAAGCCGCCTGGAGCCAGTTTTTCTGGCTTGCCTGCTTTAAGTGGAAGTTCATCTAATTTACGCATTTTCATTACATTGTTATTCATGGTCATGCTGTGAATCTCAACTGAATCAGCAGCGGGGGATTCTACAAAAACAAGTGCGCTTTCATCGGCACTTTTAAGCGTCATGTAAGCCGCGCCAACCGTTTGACCAGGTGCATTTTCACGAACCCAAGCATCGGTAATCGTTACGGCGGCGTCAACGCTATGTGCTACCAACAAGCTGATTAAAATAATAAGTTTTGAGATATTTTGCATTTTTTGAGTGGATTTACTAGTTAAGTATTGATTTAAATATTAATTATAATTAAGTATTAAATGTTCAGACAGTTGGCAATACTAAAAATTCATTATTAATTACCCAACCCATACTTAACACTTAATTGGGCTTAATGTGATCATCTAATGTTTCAAGATCATCTAAAGTGGGTGCTACAGGAATTTTATAGTTCTCGTTCGCCCAGTCCCCCAAATCAATCAGTTTGCAGCGCTCAGAACAAAACGGGCGGTATGGGTTGCTGGTGCTATATTCAGTGAGTTTCTTGCAATTGGGGCAGCTTACCTGCTTTGGTTTTGTAACGCTTAAATTAGACATAATGCTTAGATACTATTATAGATTACATAAGACCATGCTGAATTCTAGATCATGATCACATTGCTTGGGTTTTTGCACAAAATCTAGCGCAGAAAACCGCACATTAATGGCGTATTTATTCGCGCTAACATCTGGAAAACATGGGGAATTATCAGCAACTTTGATAATAAGCATTTGTGCGGGCTTGGCGCCACCAAGCATCTGTTGATAAAAGCCATTATTTGCGGTTAATTTTCTTGGTGTATCGCTGCCACGCAAAATTTGCAATATGGTTTTAACAGCGACATGCATAGGCATTAAACGCTCAAGCCAGTTATCAAAGTCAATTTTACGGCGGCTGGCATCCAAGCCCAACCAATGATGGTATGAAGGCAGATCAAACTGACACACACCACCTAAAATACCTGTGCGTTGCTTAATGCTCATTAACCATTCATTTTCACGCAGATGTTGTCCAAATTTAGAATTGTCAGCGCGCAGTGCTGTCGCACAATCACCCACTTCTTTAAGTATTTTGTTTAAGGCTTTTTCTGCAATTTCCGGGTTACCTTGCAAGCTTTGCATTGCAAATTTCTGACGATCAAGTTCGCCGATTAGGTCCATTTTAAGATCAGAACGATCCACAATATCGATCAATTGAAGTAAGCTAATGAGGGCGGAATGATGCTGATGCTGTTCACCAGACGCAACATTTAGCAATATCTTGCTAAACAAATCCTCAAGACGCAAATATGTGCGTATGCGCTCGTTAAATGGAAACTCGTAACTATTCATGGGCAATACGAATGCCAACTTATAATAATAAATTGATGTGAATTATCAGATTATTTAGCTAAGTATGCAAGTATTAATGTATTTTTGATGTATTTCTAATATTTTTTTACGCAATTCTTTAACATTTCCATCATTTTGTATGACGTCATCAGCCAATGTTAGGCGTTCATTTTGGGGTGTTTGTGTGCGAATAATCTTAATAATTTCTGATTCAGAAAGTTGGCTACGCGTTTTTACACGCTCAATTTGTATTTTTTCATCGCAATTTATTAACAGAATACGGTTGATAAGTTTTTTGTAATGAGGGCTTTCAAACAGTAAAGGAATCACCAAAATTTGATATGGCGCATTCTTTGTGAATGTTAACGCTTTAACAGCCTCATCATAAATAGCTGGGTGTAATATCGCATTTAGTTTGGCGCGAGCCGCATCGTCATTAAATACTAGTTTACGCATTGCATCGCGATTTAATGCACCTTCAGGGGTGATGTATTGGTTGCCAAAGATTTTTTCAATCTCTTTAACAAGGGGTTGATTTGCGGCTGTCAGTTGGTGCGAAATCACATCCACATCGGTAATCGGTACGCCGAGTTCTGCAAAAATGTGGGCTGCGGTTGATTTTCCGCTACCTATTCCACCTGTAAGTGCGACTATAAACATACCGTGAGTGCAACTATATACATAGCGCATTGATTTACCAGCTAGGCCAAATAAAAGTGAGCTAATTGCTGCCCAAAAAACAGCGCTGAAATACCGCCAAGTGCTAAAAAGGGCCCAAAGGGAATTGCTGTATTACCCGTTTTACCACGGAACATAATCATGCCAATACCAATCACTGCGCCAACCACCGAGCTCAGTAAAATAACGGCAGGTAGCAATTGCCAGCCAAACCATGCGCCAATAGCTCCTAACAATTTAAAATCGCCATAGCCCATGCCTTCTTTACCTGTGACGAGCTTAAACAGCCAATACACAGACCATAAAATTAAATAGCCAAAGATTGCGCCTAATACTGCTGATTTTAAATCAGTAAAGCCATTGCTTATGTTAAAGATTAAGCCTAACCATAACAGTGGCAAGGTAATGTCATCTGGTAGTAATTGGGTGTCAAAGTCAATAAATGTGAGGGTGACTAAGGCAAATACAAAAATAAATGCAAATAATGCAGAATAAGCATAGCCAAATTTGTACGCAACTAAACCGATTAGTGCGCCTGTTAAGGCCTCAATAAGTGGGTAGCGCATGCTAATTTTTGTTTTACAATTGCTGCATTTTCCGCCCAGTATTAGCCAACTGATAATAGGAATGTTTTCAAGCGCTGTAATTTGGTGCCCGCATTTTGGGCATGCAGATCGCGGGCTCACAATGGTATATTTTGGTTGCTCTGGCACTTCTTTGCCTTGCAGTTCAAGACAATTTACATGCCATTCTCGTTCCATCATTATGGGCAGGCGGTGAATCACCACATTTAAAAAACTGCCAACCATGAGCCCAAATATGACCGAAAATGTAACAAAAATGACAGGTTCGGTGCGTAACACCTCAGATAGCGGCAATAAAAAATCAAACATAATGAACTTTCAAAATAGTGAACTGGCAAATGGATGTAAACTAACATTATCATGGCATCGTTAATACAACTGTGCAACTTAACTTGATATTTTGGTGTAAATATTGCTTGAAATTAATTGGATTGACACTATATTTAATCTAACATGATTCAAATATAAAATATGTTTGATTTTTAAGTACTAAGGAGTTTGCATGTCAAATCAAAGTGAAGCTTTATTAAAGAATTTAGAGCAGGTCGAGTTAAGCAATTTTGAGCATCCCGCTTGGGATGAGCCGATTATTTGCCGCGTTGAAGTTGACTTGCCTGGTTGGTTAGCCCAACTCACTGGTGATAGCAAGTGGGAGGTATGTGGCGAAGATGAAGATGAAACATGCATTAGTTTTAGCCTGCGTGAGCTCAATGCGAATAAAAATAATGACATTAAAGTTGAGAAATCGATACTTAAAACGGCTCCAAAATTAGCTGAAGTGACCTTGTATCATAATGGTTACGCAGTGGTAGATGTCGAAGGCAAAGCGTTGTTTGATGGTAGCTTAACAAGCGGCACCAGTGATTGTGCGCACTTAAGTTATTACCACGCGGATACTGGTGAGCCGATTATTCTTAATTAATGCAATTGTTTTAATTAATGCAATTGTTTTAAAACACTGCTTTTGGCATACACTTTGAGTCTCATGGATGCTGGCTCACGGACATGGTCCAACACGCTTGGTTGCGGAATGATGAAATTGATTTGGATTTTTAAGCTAAAAATCTCTTTTTACGGCAAACTCTGCCAAATGAATCAGCGCAGTTTTGTGAGGTGAATCTGGTAAGTGTGCAATCGCCTCACAGCCAAGTTTTGCTTCTTTTTCGGCCAGATCACGCACATAAGTTAAGGCGTCAGTTTCATTGACTGCATCTAGCACTGCATTGAGTTCATCCAAACCACCTTGCTCTATTGCCTTGCGAATGGTTGCAGATTGTTTTGTGTCGCCACGATTTAGTGCAATCAGTAAAGGTAAAGTAGGCTTGCCTTCAGATAAATCATCACCTAGGTTTTTGCCAATTTGCTTGACGCTGCCACTTAAATCTAACACATCATCAATTAACTGAAACGCAGTGCCTAAGTGCATACCGTAAGAGGCAAGCGCATTTTCATCTTCAGTGCTAGCGTTACATATTACAGAGCCCAAGCGTGCGGCAGCTTCGAACAATTTTGCAGTTTTAAAGTGAATCACTTTTAAATAATCTTGCTCTGATACATCTGCGTTATGAACATTTAATAGCTGTAGCACTTCGCCTTCAGAGATGATATTCGTTGCTTCAGACAATATTTCCATCACGCGCATGTTTTGTAGTTTGACCATCATCTGAAATGCTCGTGAGTATAAAAAGTCACCTACCAATACGCTGGCCGCATTGCCAAACAGATGGTTTGCTGTGCTTTTACCGCGGCGTAGCTGAGACTCATCCACAACATCATCATGTAGCAAAGTAGCAGTGTGAATAAACTCAATCACCGCGGCAAGGGTATATTGTTGTGATTTTATTTCACCAAAAAGGCCAGCAGAAAGCAACACCAGAGCTGGTCGCAAGCGCTTTCCGCCACTATTAATGATATGTTCGCCGATGGTATTAATTAACGAAACTTCAGAACCTAGCGACTGTTGAATCACGGTATCAACCGCTTTCATATCGTGGGAAATGAGGTTTTGAATAGAATGTAAAGTCACGTATGTCGCCAAATAATTTTGAAGCATTTTAGCATATTAGATGCCAATTCCATGCCCAATTATATGCAAGCTTTAGCTGAAAATGCTGCTTGATAATTGTTGTATTAAAAAGTTTAATTATGCTTTGCAATCAGCCACAATTTCAGTATAATGCGCGATTCATTTGAACGTGTAGAAGCAGGCATAACATGTACGCAGTTATTAAAACAGGTGGCAAACAATATAAAGTAGCCGCTGGTGACAAATTAAAAGTTGAAAAATTGGCAGGCGATGTAGGTAGCACAGTTGTGTTAGATAAAGTGCTGGTCATTACAGACGGTGACAACACAACCATTGGTGCGCCAATTATTGCTGGTGCAAAAGTAAACGCAACAGTGGTTTCACACGGTCGTGCGGATAAAGTGATGATTTTTAAATTCCGTCGCCGTAAACATTACCGTAAAACACAAGGCCATCGCCAAAGTTTTACTGAAATTCAAATCGATAAGATTGCAGCGAAATAAGGATTAAACATGGCACATAAAAAAGCAGGTGGTAGTTCACGTAACGGCCGCGATTCACACTCACAACGTTTAGGCGTTAAAGCATTTGGTGAAACAGTAGTTTCAGCTGGCAGCATTATCGTCCGTCAACGTGGTACAAAAATGCACGCAGGCGAAAACGTAGGCATGGGTAAAGACCATACATTATTTGCAAAAATTGATGGCAAAGTGACTTTTGCGACAAAAGGCGCATTAAAACGCCACACTGTCAGTATCGTAGCGGTTTAAACGCTAAACTATTTTTAAAGCCTCATCGTTTGATGAGGCTTTTTTATTTTTTGGGTTTATTGATTTAGAATGATAACTCCGTGTATTTTTATTAAAAGCCTTTAAGAAATTCAGCTTTTAAAGATGCAACGTAAGGCGCACGGAGCGCAAAAACCAGAATGTACACGTAGTACATGAGGTTTTGAGCACCGCGCAAGGAAACGATGTGCTTGAAAAAGAATTTATAAAGGTTTTTGAATGAAGTTTATTGATGAAGCAACGATAAAGGTCTACGCTGGCGATGGCGGCAACGGCGTTGCGACGTTTCGCCGTGAGAAGTATGAGCCTATGGGTGGCCCCAATGGCGGCGATGGCGGCAAAGGTGGCTCAATCTATGCGGTTGCAGATCGCAACATCAATACTTTAGTTGACTATCGGTACACCCGTACGTTTCGTGCGCAACGTGGTGAAAATGGTCGCGGTGCAGAATGCTATGGCGCAAAAGGTGAAGATACGATTTTGCGCGTACCTGTTGGTACCGTGATATCTGATAAAGCTACAGAGCGCATGATTGTGGATTTGGCGGAGCACGATCAAAAGGTGCTGCTCGCACGTGGCGGCAATAATGGTTTGGGTAATGTGCATTTTAAATCGAGTATTAACCGTGCGCCACGACAATGCACTAAAGGTGAACCCGGTGAAGAGTTCGAGCTTTATATGGAGCTTAAAGTGTTGGCTGACGTTGGATTGCTTGGTATGCCAAACGCTGGTAAATCCACATTTATACGTTCAGTCTCTGCTGCTAAACCTAAAGTGGCGGATTACCCTTTTACCACCTTGCACCCTAATTTAGGTGTGGTACGCGTAGATACAAATCGTAGCTTTGTGATTGCTGATGTGCCAGGTTTAATTGAAGGTGCGGCAGAAGGCGCAGGGCTTGGACATCAATTTTTACGTCATTTAGCGCGTACTTCATTGTTATTGCATTTGGTTGATATTGCGCCGTTTGATGAAGCTACTGATCCAGTGGCAGAAGCCAAAGCGATTGTAAACGAACTCAAAAAATATGATGAAGCGCTTTATAACAAGCCACGCTGGTTGGTCTTAAACAAAATTGACATGGCGCAAGAGAGTAAAGACCTTGTTAAAAAATTCGTCAAAGATTATGGCTGGAAAGGCCGAGTATTTGCTATTTCTGCGATTAATGGTGTGGGCTGTAAAGAGCTTGTGTATGCCATGATGGAACACTTAGAAGAAGTAAAAGCCAAGATGTTAGAAAATATGACCTTAGAAACTAAAGATGAGTCAGTCATTATTACAGAATAGCAAAACTTTGATTGTAAAAGTGGGCTCTAGCCTTGTTACCAACAATGGCGAGGGTTTAGACCGCACTGCGATTGCCGCTTGGGCAGCGCAAATTAGTGACTTAGTGAAACTGGGCAAGCAAGTTGCGCTAGTTTCTTCTGGCGCAGTAGCAGAAGGCATGCAACGATTGGGCTGGAAAAAGCGTCCAGTTGAAGTCAATGAGTTACAGGCCGCTGCCGCCGTAGGCCAAATGGGCTTGGTGCAAATGTATGAAAGTTGCTTTGCCGAACATGGCTTGCATACCGCGCAGATATTGCTTACCCATGAAGATTTGGCTGATAGAAAACGGTATCTTAACGCGCGTAGCACAATCAAAACCTTGCTCGATTTAAACGTCATTCCAATCATTAATGAAAACGATACGGTAGTCACTGAAGAAATTCGCTTTGGTGATAATGATACGCTTGGGGCTTTAGTTGCTAATTTGATAGAAGCTGATGTATTAGTGATTTTAACGGATCAGCAAGGCTTGTATTCTGCAGACCCGCGCAAAGATAAAGATGCAAAGTTTATTAATTTCGAAACCGCGGGTAATTTAGCGCTAGAACAAATGGCGGGTGGTGCGGGCAGTTTAGTAGGCACAGGAGGCATGCTTACTAAAATATTGGCTGCAAAACGTGCGGCAAGTAGCGGCGCACATACGGTAATCGCTTCAGGGCGCGAAAAAGATGTATTGTTGCGATTAAGTGCGGGTGAAGCCATAGGCACACATTTAAAATCTAGCCAAATTAAAACATTAGCAAAAAAACAATGGTTAGCAGATCATTTACGCATTGGTGGCAGGTTGGTGTTAGATACTGGCGCGGTGAAAGTGCTTAAAGCTGATGGTAAAAGTTTATTGCCAATTGGCGTCATTGAAGTGCAGGGCAGTTTTGAGCGCGGTGATGTGGTGGCTTGTATAGATGAAAATGGCACAGAGGTTGCACGTGGCATAGTGAATTATAATTCGCAAGAGTCAACGCGTATTATGCGCAAAGCCAGTAGTGAGATTGAGAAAATTTTGGGTTATGTCGAAGAGTCAGAACTCATTCATAGAGATAACCTGATTCTAATTTAGAAAGTATGCAAATGAATAAACCTTTAGTTGCGATTATTATGGGCTCAGACAGCGATTGGCCGGTAATGAAAAATGCAGCACAAATGCTGGCAGATTTCGGCGTGATGTATGAAGCCAAAGTAGTTTCAGCGCATCGCACACCAGACTTAATGTTTCAATTTGCTGAAAATGCAATTAATGAGGGTTATCAGGTGATTATTGCTGGCGCGGGAGGCGCGGCACATTTACCAGGCATGGTGGCTTCAAAAACCACATTACCTGTGCTTGGCGTACCTGTCACCACTAAGCATTTGAATGGTCAAGATTCATTGCTTTCTATCGTACAAATGCCAAAAGGGGTGCCAGTTGCTACCTTTGCGATTGGTGATGCGGGCGCAGCGAATGCTGGATTATTTGCGATAAGTATTTTGGCAAATCAAGATGCCGCTTTAGCCGAAAAATTGGTAGAATTTCGTAAAATGCAGTCTGAAAAAGTCAGTAAGATGATATTAAGTGAGAAGCCTTAAAATGACACAAGCGCAAGTTGAACATAAAAAAATTCTTACAGCCCCTGCTATGCTTGGCATGTTGGGCGGTGGCCAATTAGGGCGTTTTTTTGTGATTGCTGCGCACGAAATGGGGTATCAAGTCACTGTGCTCGACCCTGATAAAAATAGTCCAGCAGGTAAAATTGCAGATGTACATATTTGTGCAAATTTTGACGATGTAAGCGCACTAGAAAAAATGGCAGCGACATGCCAAGCTTTTACCACAGAATTTGAAAATGTGCCTGCAGCAAGCTTAGAAAAGCTAGCGCACACTTCTACTGTGTGCCCCAGTGCGAATAGCGTTGCAATTGCGCAGAACCGTGTTCTCGAAAAAAACTTTATTAAAGACGCAGGGTTGCCTGTCGCGCCTTTTGCAGTCATTAATACCATGCAGGACTTACCCGATGATGCAAGTTCTCTGTATCCTGCTATTTTAAAAGTAGCACGATTTGGCTATGACGGAAAAGGCCAAGCACGCGTTAAAAACCAAGCAGAAGCGCAAAAAGCATTTGTTGAATTTAGACAAGAAATTTGTGTGTTAGAGAAAATGTTGCCATTAGATTTAGAGGTTTCTGTCGTCCTCGCGCGAGATGCTGAAGGTCGCATTGCGGCTTTTCCAACCGCAGAAAATAGCCACTTAAATGGTATTTTAGATATTAGCATTGCACCAGCCCGTACAAGCGAAGTGCTTAAAGCAAATGCGCAGGCGCTTGCAAAAAAACTTGCAGAAAAATTAGATTATGTGGGCGTATTGGGGGTGGAGTTTTTTGTGGTGGGCAAAGACTTGCTCGTTAACGAAATCGCGCCGCGACCACACAATTCTGGACATTACACCATAGATGCTTGCATCACGAATCAGTTTGAACAACAAGTACGGGTGATGACTGGTTTGCCGCTGGGCAGCCCAGATTTGCACAGCAATGCGGTGATGGTGAATATTTTAGGAGATAGTTGGTTTTCGAATGCTAAAAGTGCACGAGAAAAAATTGATACTCTGGAACCCTCATGGAATATGGCGTTTGGGCATGCTAACTTGAAGCTGCATTTATACGGTAAGCATGAACCACGTCAAGGACGTAAAATGGGACATTTTACGGTGATTGGCAAAGACGCTGATGCAGCGCTTAATACTGCGCTCATCGCACGTAACCAATTAAATATAGCTACTTATTAATCTAGTTATTTATTAAATATTCGCCTAATGAATGCGTTAAGTTGGGTGTCTGAATTAAGTTAAGCTGACTTAAACTTCTTAAAATTCTTTAATTTCATAAAATTCTTAATCATAAGTAATGGACATAAAAAAGCCACGCAAGCGTGGCTTTTTATGATGTACTTTTTTTACAAAGCTACAAAATTACTCAGCTTTTGGTTTTTTTGCCGCAGCTGGTTTTTTAGCTGCCGCTTTTGGTGCTGCAGCTTTAGCTGTTACAGCTTTAGCAGCTGGTTTAGCTTTTGGCGCTTTTTTTACTACTTTAATGCCAGCAACATTGTCGCCTTTCATGGCTTTAATGGCAGCACTTAAGCGACTTTTATGTCGTGAAGCTTTGTTTTTGTGAATAATTTTTTTATCCGCAATACGGTCGATTACCGCAACGTTTTCGTTGTAACTTGCAGCTGCAGCTGCTTTATCTCCAGACTCAACAGCCTTAATGATTTTTTTAATTGCAGTGCGTAAAGTAGAACGTAACGCTGCATTATGAGCGTTTACTTTAACGGATTGGCGCGCGCGTTTGCGTGCTTGTGCGGTGTTTGCCATATGATTTTAAACCTAACCTTTATCTTAATGCTTAATCGGTATTTATGCGAAGCCGCGTATATTAGTGTTTTTTAGATGAATTTGCAAGCATTAAAGTAAAATACCTATGAGGCTAAATCGCCCTGAGGACATGCTAAAATCGCATGTAAATTCTTCACTTAACAATAACATGGCGATAAAACACATGTTTTTAGGTAAGACAAGACGTGTTCCAAAAAATTGGACGCGGCATATGATTTTTTATGTAAGGATAATTTTTTTGGTGAGCAACGCATTTTTACGACAAAAGATGAGTTTTAAATGAATTTGCTTAACGCATTAGCCAAGGTTGGCAGCATGACGTTCCTATCACGCATTTTAGGTTTTGTGCGTGATACGCTCATTGCGCGTGTGTTTGGCGCAGGCATGCTCAGTGATGCGTTTATTGTTGCGTTTAAAATCCCAAATTTATTACGTCGCATTTCGGCCGAAGGTGCATTTAGTCAAGCATTTGTACCTATTTTGGCTGAGTATAAAAGTCAACGTAGTTTTGATGAGACCAAAAGTTTAATAAATCGCGTCGCCACTTGGCTCGGCATTATTTTGGTAGGTGTGACTTTACTTGGCATGTTGGCGGCGCCCTTTATCGTTAGCATCATCGCGCCCGGTTTTAGGGCAGACCCTAACAAAATGCAACTCACCGTTGATTTGTTGCGCATTACCTTCCCGTACATTTTCTTTATTTCATTAGTCTCCATGGCAGGTGGCGTGCTTAATACTTACAATAAATTTGGCATACCAGCATTTACGCCCGTTTGGCTTAATGTATCGATGATTGTTGCCATATTGTTTTTTGCAGATTATTTTGCAGAGCCCATTAAAGCTTTAGCTTGGGCGGTGTTTATTGGCGGTTTTTTACAGTTGGTTTTTCAAATTCCATTTTTAAAAAAAATTGGCTTGCTACCACGGTTCGAGCTAAACCCAGATGGCGCAAACCACGATAAAGGCGTCTCGCGTATTTTAACGCTCATGGGACCAGCAATTTTAGGCGTTTCTGTTGCGCAAATTTCTCTGATTATTAATACCATATTTGCTTCGTTTTTGGTCACAGGTAGTGTGAGTTGGTTATATTATGCTGATCGTTTAATGGAGTTCCCCACGGGTGTATTGGGTGTGGCTTTGGGTACGATTTTATTGCCCAGTTTATCAAAAGCGTATGCCAGTAGCGATAGTAATGAGTATTCACAACTTTTGGATTGGGGCTTACGCCTGACTTTTATTTTGGCTGCGCCTGCGGCTGTCGCATTGGCGGTACTTGCGACTCCTTTGGTGACAAGTTTGTTTCACTACGGAAAATTTACTGCCTTAGATGTTGCCATGACACAGCAAGCGCTGGTAGCGTATAGCTTTGGTTTGCTTGGACTCATTTTGGTTAAAATTTTAGCGCCAGGCTTTTACGCGCGGCAAAACATTAAAACGCCTGTGAAAATTGCGGTGTTTACTTTAGTGGCAACCCAAGTCATGAATTTAATTTTTGTATTTGCAATCGATTTAAGACACGCAGGTTTAGCGCTTGCCATCGGTTTGGGGGCATGTTTAAACGCAGGTTTACTATATTACCATTTGCGTAAAGCCAATGTTTATCAACCGCAAGTTGGCTGGCTGGTATTTTTGCTTAAATTGGCGGTTGCATTGTGTGTCATGGGGCTTGTGTTGTTTTTTGCCGTGGGCGATATTAAAGCTTGGCTAGAATATAGCTTATTAATACGCTTAATTTACCTGACCGCATTGGTGGTGTTGGGCGCACTCAGTTATTTTGCATGTTTGTTTTTATTGGGCTTTCGGCCAAGCGATTACATGCGCAGAGTTAAGCACTAAATGCAAGTTTTTCGGCATTTACCTAAACAACGCTGTGAGCCAATCGCGCTTGCCATTGGCAACTTTGATGGCATGCATTTAGGGCACCAAGCTCTATTAAATCAATTACAAACGGTTGCAAAAACTAATGGTTTAACGCCTGCGGTGATGACATTTGAACCGCATCCACGCGAGTTTTTTACGCCACTAAACGCACCAGAGCGCCTAAGTAATTTGCGCGAGAAGTTAGAGCAGTTTGAGGCGTTTGCGGTAGAAAAAGTGTTTGTGTGCGCATTTAATAAAAGTTTTTCTGCTATTTCAGCGCAAGATTTTTTAAATATGTTGCGTCAAAATTTGAATGTAAATAGGGTGCTGGTGGGTGAAGATTTTAGGTTTGGTGCAAAACGTGCAGGCTCGATTGAAGATTTTAAACAAGCGGGCTTTACGCTTAATACGCTGCCGCAAGTAAATTTGGCTCATGAAACACTGCACTCAAGACGTGTTTCAAGCACTAGAATCCGTAGCGCATTGGCTGCTGGAAACTTAACGGAGGCAGCACTTATGTTAGGACGCCCTTACAGCATTAGTGGCAAAGTTGTGCATGGGGCTAAACGTGGCCGTGAACTTGGGTTTCCGACGGCAAATGTGCATATCAAGCATGAGAGACCTGCCTTAACGGGCGTTTATGCCGTAAAATTGCAGGGTTTAAATGCAGTGGCTAATTTAGGTGTGCGACCGACGATTGAGGGTGTGCCAAAATTGTTGCTCGAAGTGCATGTGTTAGATTTTAATGGCGATTTATATGGCCAACATGTGCATGTAGAGTTTTTACACAAAATTCGCGATGAAATTAAATTTGAGAGTTTAGATGCGTTAAAAGCGCAAATTGCTGTAGATGTGAAACAAACAAAAATATTTTTTGCCGCAGATGAACGCGGATAAACGCCGATGGATATTCAGAGTCTTGTCAGCGTGCATCCGCGTTCATCTGAGGCTGAGTAATTGGATTTTTAGATGACCGAAGACAATAAATACAAAATCAACCAACCAGAATCAACATTTCCTATGCGGGGCGATTTGGCGAAGCGTGAGCCTGCATGGCTAAAAAGCTGGCAAGAGCGCAAAGTCTATGAGCGTATTCGCAAAGCGCGTGCGGGTAAACCCAAATTTATTTTGCATGATGGTCCACCATATGCCAATGGAGATATTCACATTGGTCATGCCGTTAATAAAATCTTAAAAGACATTATTATTAAATCTAAAACCATGAGTGGGTTTGATGCGCCCTATGTGCCAGGTTGGGATTGCCACGGCTTGCCGATTGAGTTGGTGGTTGAGAAAAATCACGGTAAAAACATAGACCCTGCCAAGTTTCGTGAGTTATGTCGTGCTTATGCTGCGGAGCAAGTAGAAAAGCAAAAGAAAGACTTTATCCGCTTAGGTGTGCTTGGCGATTGGGGTAAACCTTATTTGACCATGGATTTTAAAACCGAAGCCGACATCATGCGAGCTTTGGGGCATATTCATCAAAACGGCTATTTGTACCAAGGTAGTAAGCCTGTACATTGGTGTGTTGATTGCGGCTCTGCCTTGGCTGAGGCCGAAGTGGAATATGAAGATGTCAACTCGCCCGCGATTGATGTTGGGTTTAAGGTGGTGGATAACACAGCTTTAAGTAAAGCGTTTGGTATTGAAGTAATAGGTGATGCGTTTGCAGTGATTTGGACAACCACACCTTGGACATTGCCAGCCAATCAAGCAGTAAGCGTCAACCCAGAGTTGGATTATGACTTAATTCAAACTAGCAAAGGTTTGTTGATTTTAGTGCAAGACTTGGCCGAAAAAACATTGGCGCGCTACGAGGAAACTGACAAAAATGTCTTGGCTACTTGCAAAGGCGAGGCGCTTAAAGGTTTGTCTTTACAACATCCATTCGATAACCGCCAAGTTCCCGCTATTTGTGGTGAACATGTCACGACCGATGCAGGTACAGGCTTAGTACATACTGCTGCTGCGCACGGTAATGACGACTGGTTGGTGATGCGAGCCAACTTCCCTAACGAAAAACCACGCATTTTAATGGGTGGCGACGGCAAGTTTTTTAATAGCGAGTTAGTCGAATTTGAGTCAATTCGTGGGTTAAGTCGCCAAGACGCTAATAAAGTCATTTTGGCGAAATTGCAAGAAAACGGCGCCTTGCTCGCTTCTGCGCGTTTAAATCATAGCTTTCCACACTGCTGGCGCCACAAAACGCCCTTAATGCAACTCGCCACGCACCAGTGGTTTATTGGCATGCAACAAGAAGATGCGGTAGGAATCAGCTTGCGTGAGTATGCAAATAAAGCCGTGGATGCGACCGAATTTTTTCCAGTTTGGGGACGTGCTCGTTTAGAGGCCATGATTAAAAATCGCCCCGATTGGTGTGTATCGCGCCAGCGTAACTGGGGCGTGCCGATGCCATTTTTTGTGCATAAAGAAACAGGTGAACCGCATCCAGAAACGGCTGCTTTATTAGAAGCTGCTTGTTTGTTGGTAGAAGAAACAGGGGTTGAAGCATGGTTTAGTTTAGATGAAACTGCATTCCTACAAGCTAATACCAGTGCGTCTTACAAGTCAATCAATTCTGAATACAAAAAGGTCGCTTATATACTAGATGTTTGGTTTGACTCGGGCGCCACGCACGCTGCGGTGCTTAAGCGTCGTCCTGAACTGGCATTTCCTGCAGATTTGTATTTAGAGGGTTCTGACCAACACCGTGGCTGGTTTCAGTCTAGCTTGTTGACGGGATGCGCCATCGATGGTCGCGCGCCTTACGAGGCTTTGCTAACCCACGGTTTTGTTGTGGATGGCGCAGGTCATAAAATGAGTAAATCCAAAGGTAATGTGGTTGCCCCGCAAAAAGTGATGGACACTTATGGCGCGGATATTTTGCGCTTGTGGGTGGCTAGCACAGATTACTCAGGTGAACTCACCATTAGTGACGAAATTTTAAAGCGCGTGGCCGATAGCTACCGTAAAATTCGTAATACCTGCAAATTTTTGCTCTCTAACTTGGCAGATTTTGATGTGAGCAAAGATTTATTACCCGTTGATGAGTGGCTAGAAATCGACCGCTATGCCTTGCATTTAACGCACAAACTGCAAATCGACGTGTTGTCAGATTATGAGCGCTACGAGTTCCATTTAGCGGTACAAAAGTTGGTGAGTTTCTGCTCTGATGACTTGGGTAGTTTCTACTTGGATATTCTGAAAGATAGGCTTTATACCGCAGGTGAAACTTCACCAGCACGCCGCGCCGCACAAAGTGCTTTGCATCATATTACGCACAGCTTTATGCGTTTGATTGCGCCGATTTTAAGCTTTACCTCAGACGAAATTTGGCAGTCGCTTAACTTAAGTGCAGAAGCCACGGTATTTGAGGATATGTGGTATAACATCCCAGCACATGGTCTGCAAGCCAATAGAATAGAGGCCTGGCAGACCATTATTTCTGCTCGTGCTTTCGCAGCAAAAGAAATTGAGGTGCTGCGCAGTGCTGGAGAAGTTGGGTCTTCACTGCAGGCAGAGCTGGAATTTTATACTTCAGAAAGTACTTTTGAAGCGCTCAATAGTATTGAAGATGACTTACGTTTTGTGATGATTACATCCAGCACTAAAGTGACCAAAGTAGCGAGTGAAACTGAGCAAAAAATCTTAGTAAAACCAAGCGCACAAAAAAAATGCGACCGTTGTTGGCATTATCGCGCTGATGTGGGCTTAGATGGGGCTCACCCCACGATTTGCGGGCGTTGCGTGAGCAATTTATTTGGCACAGGTGAAGTGCGTAAATATGCCTAAACAATTTCAATGGTTTGGCATAAGCACAATCGTGGTCGCGCTCGATTTATACACCAAGCATCTTGTTCAACAAGCGTTTGAATATGGCGAGCACCTCACCATTAACAGTTTTTTTGATTTGGTGCGCTACCACAACGAGGGTGCAGCATTTAGTTTTTTAGCCAATGCAGGTGGTTGGCAAAAGTGGTTTTTTACAGGAATTTCAATTGTCGCAGTGGTATTGATTACTTACTTAATATTAAAAAACTTGCACAATAAACTTTTTTGCTTGGGGCTTGCCTTGGTATTAGGCGGTGCAATTGGTAATTTGTATGACCGCATCACCTTGGGTTATGTGGTAGATTTTTTATACTTCCATTACAGAGAATTAGCATGGCCCGCGTTTAATGTTGCCGATAGCGCCATTTGTGTGGGGGTTGGCTTGTTATTGTTAGATAGTTTTAAAAAACCTACTGAATCAGCTGTTAAGTAAAAGGTTTAAAAAAATGCCAGATTGGAAAAAGCTCATTGCAAGTAAGATTGCGGTCGCCCAAAAGGGCAATATTGCAGGCAAAGTGAATGCCAATGTTCGTGTGCCAAATGGGCAAACCGAAGTCAAAAACTTCCCAATTTTAGATTTGGGTATTCTGCCCGATATTAACCAAGCCAATTGGAAACTGTGCGTCTATGGCTTGGTAGAAAACGAGCTCAATTTGGATTGGGCGGCCTTTCAAGCCTTACCACAAACCACTGATGTGTCCGACTTACATTGCGTAACGCGATGGACACGCTTAGACATGGATTGGGTGGGTGTGAAAGCTCAAGAAATTTTAATGATGGCAGCACCGCTAGAAAACGCCAAACATGTGACTTTGCATGGCTATGACGGCTACAGCACGAATCTGCCGCTAGAAGCTTTGCTTGATGACGATGTGATGATTGCACATTCAGTCTTGGGTTATCCGCTTACCACCGATCATGGCGGCCCTGTTCGTATGATTGTGCCAAAACGCTATGCGTGGAAAGGCGCGAAGTGGTTAAAATCCATTGAACTGCACGAGTTTGATCGGCCTGGTTTTTGGGAAGTGCGCGGGTATCATAATGAGGCTGACCCGTTCAAAGAAGAGCGTTTTAGCGATGATGATTGAATTTAAATCTTTCCATGCGCTCTTACAAATGTTGGCCTTACAAACGCGTACTGTCTGAGCATTTGTGCCTAGCCTGACAAGCCTTATTCAATCTTGACGCCCTAAGGTGTGAGTCAGCTTGTCATGCTAGAGCTCGATTTTACGTTTACCGAAAAATGCTGGCTCTGGACGGCCGATAAGGCGGCTTGGCATTTTATTACGGTGCCTAAAAATCACTCTGAAGAAATTAAGTTTTTTACCGATAATCACTTTGGCAAACGCCGCGGCTGGGGAGCTATTCGCGTCACTGTAAACATTGGCAGTAGTGAATGGCAAACGTCGATTTTCCCCTCTAAAGGCTTAGATGCGTATATATTGCCGATTAAGGCAGACGTACGAAAAAAAGAAAAAATTGTGGTGGATAATCTAATTGAAGTGACACTGAATATTAAGGTGTAAATAAGCCTATTTGTTAATGATAAATCGCCCGAGGATTTTTGATGTCTCTTTAGCCCTTATAGATAAAGGCTTGCAGAGTATGTCGAATGATGTTGTGTTAAATAGCTTATTAAATAAAAAGCGAATAGATTTAATGTGCTTTTTTAGGCAGAAATTTGCTCACCAACGTGAACAATGCCACGCAAATTGCGCCAACAATTAAGCCCACCACCGCATCCATTAACATCGGCAAAATAAACGAGATTTCTTTTAATGGCTCAACCAAATGATGCAAGACAGGAATGCCATGCGCAATAATGCTTCCACCAACCAAAAACATTGCCGCAGTACCAAATATGCTCAAAGCGCGCATTAAATAGGGCGTCCCAGCAAGTAACCAACTGCCAATTTTGCGTATCATTTGCATCAAAGTACTTTGGCCATTACGCATCATCATATATAAGCCAATATCATCCAGCTTCACAATGGCTGCAACTAAGCCATAAACGCCTATGGTCATCACCACCGAAATACCAACTAGTACACCAATTTCATTGATAATGGGTTGATTCGCCACCGTGCCCAAGGCAATCACAATAATCTCTGCAGATAAAATAAAATCAGTACGAATTGCACCTTTAATTTTATCTTTTTCTAGCGCGACTAAATCCACTTTTGGGTCTTCAATCGCTTCTTTAATTTCTGCTTCATGTGCTTCTTCATCTTTAGCATGCAACAATTTATGTGCAATTTTCTCAAAGCCTTCAAAGCATAAAAATGCGCCACCAATCATCAATAAGCCAGTAATCAACCATGGGATATTAAACTCTTTAGAAGCAATACTTAGTAGCAAAGCAGTGGGTACTAAAATCGCTTTATTAATGGCAGAACCCTTAGCCACCGCCCAAACCAC
>JAIYEJ010000147.1 GCA_027487055.1 Methylotenera sp.
GCAGCATTAACTAAACTTTCTGAAGCAGGTTTGCCGTATATTTCAATTTTGACTGATCCAACAATGGGTGGAGTGTCTGCAAGTTTCGCGATGTTAGGCGATGTCATAATTGCAGAACCTAATGCGCTGATTGGTTTTGCAGGGCCACGTGTGATTGAGCAAACTGTGCGTGAAACTTTGCCTGAAGGCTTTCAACGTGCTGAGTTTCTATTAGAGCACGGTGCAATTGATTTAATTGTAGATCGTCGTGAGTTGCGCCAAAAATTAGCCAATATTCTTTCTAATTTGATGCGAACGCCAAAAGTAGCTTAAACTAACATACTTTTTAATTTTCGTGACAACTCAAAAAAGTAAACCAACCACAGTAGATGAATGGTTGTTGTATATTGAAGCTTTGCATCCAAAGTCAATCGCGATGGGTTTGGATCGGGTCAGAGTTGTTGCAGAAAAGCTTAAATTAAAGCCAACTTTTCCAATTATTACTGTTGCAGGGACAAACGGCAAAGGTTCTGTTTGTGCAATGCTTAGTAATATTTACCACCAAGCTGGCTACAAAGTTGGGACTTATACTTCACCACATTTAAACCGGTACAACGAGCGCGTGAGCATCAACTTAGAAATGATTGATGATGATGCTTTGTTCAAAGCCTTTGAGGAAGTCGAAGCAGCGCGGGGTGATGTTGCACTCACTTATTTTGAGATGGGCACTTTGGCTGCAATGTGTCATTTTTGCCACCAACCCTTAGATGTACTTGTGCTTGAGGTGGGTTTAGGTGGCAGGCTAGATGCGGTGAACGTGTTTGAGCCAAGTTGTGCAATTGTAACAACCGTTGATTTAGATCATATGGAGTTTTTGGGCGAAACCCGTGAACTGATTGGTTTGGAGAAAGCGGGTGTTTTTAGAAGTAATGTGCCTGCGATATGCGGTGATGATAATCCACCAACAAGCTTGATTGAGTATGCTAAGAATATTGGTGCAGACTTAGCCTTAATTGGACGTGATTTTTTTGTAAATAATACTCAGCAAGGCTGGCAATATCGTTCAGAAAACATCACTTTAGAGCTTCCATTGCTTGGTTTGTTTGGCGATTTTCAACATAATAATGCTGCATGTGCAATATGGGCGGTGCAATACTTAAGCAATCGTTTGCCAACGACTGAAGCCAATATTTATGCGGCTTTAGCACAGGTTAAGTTAATTGGCCGCTTTCAAGTATTACGAAATTCACCGTCCGTCATTTTAGATGTCGCGCATAATCCGCATGCGGCTAAATCTTTAGCAGAAAATTTGCGAAACTCCCCATGCAAAGGAAAGACATTGGCTGTGTTTGCTATGCTCGCAGATAAAGATATTGATGGCGTGGTGAGCGTTGTTGAAAAAGAAATTGATGCTTGGTATTTGGCGGACATTCATATTTCTAGAGGCGCGAAAGCGCATGAGTTACTAGAGGTGTTAAAGCAATATAATCATAAAAAAGCAGTTTATTTATTTGAAGATGTAGCGGAAGCCCTTAAGACTGCCTGTAAAGATGCCGATATAAATGATAGAATTATCGTGTTCGGCTCGTTTTACACAGTCGCAGATGCGATTGCAAACGCTTAAGTTTACTTGGGTTATATTTAGCGATAAGCAATTTATTTGATATGTGAATTGGAAAGCATTTAACATGCAAAGAGAAATAGCCAGCGAGCAAGAATTAAATTTTAAAAAACGGGCACGTCGTCGTTTGGTTGGTGCAATTGCATTGGTTTTATTGATGATAATTGTGCTGCCGATAATTCTTAGAGACCGTGATTCTTCAAATACACAAGAAAAAATCACGATTACACTTCCAAGTGAGCAGGTTCAGCCAGAGCCAACCGATTTCGATTCTAGTATCGCGCCTGATGAGACTATTGTGACGCTTCCACAAGTTGAAGATCTAGCTAAAGAAGTTGCAGCAGCCCCACAATCCAATACTACCTCATCAACACCAGAATCCACAGAAGCTAAAACAGACAACAAAGTCGATACAAAAGCGGATACTGCGATTACAAAAGACATACAAACGCCAAAAGAGGAAAACAAAGAAAAAAGTACTGAAAAAACTAAATTTTATGTTCAAGTTGGTGTTTTTTCAGATGCCGCTAATGTTAAGCAGTTACAAGCCAAATTGACTGGCTTAGGCTATAAATCGCAAACAGAAAAAATCAATACAGATAAAGGCCAAAAGATACGCTTACGCACACAAGTTTTTGGCGATAGAAATGACGCAGCAATTGCGCTACAAAATATTAAAGATGCCGGTTTAACAGGTATGGTAGTCAGTCAGTGAAGCAAGGTAATCTTGATCTGAATGACTAGTTTTGATTACATTATATTGCTCATTATTGGCATTTCAATTGTTGTAAGTATGATGCGCGGTGCGGTGCGTGAATTGCTGGCAATAGCTGGCTGGGTAGCGGCTATTTATGTTGCTAAAACATATGCGATACAGCTTATGCCATTATTACCTAAAGATATTCCTACAGAACCGCTTAGAGTTTTGGCATCGCATATTATTCTTTTTTTTGGTGTATTGCTGATATCAAGCTTATTAACGATTGCACTTTCTAGCTTGATAAAAAAAATAGGATTAAATTGGCTTAACAGAGGTATTGGTGCTTTTTTTGGCCTTGTAAGAGGTTTGTTAATTGTATGCGTATTGATATTTTTGGCTGGGCTAACAACTTTGCCCAAAGATGAGCGCTGGATTAACGCCATGTTTAGCTCGCCTCTAGAAGCGTTGGTAAAAATGGGTTTGCCTTTTTTGCCAGAAACGATTGCAAAACATGTTAAATATGATTAACTTAAGTAAGAATTACTTAAAATGATTAACTTAGCTTTTCTTAAAGTTGTTTTATTGATTTGGGGATTTTGAATTATGTGTGGAATTATAGGCATTGTAGGTAAAAATCCGGTCAATCAACTTTTGTATGATGGTTTGCTAGTGCTACAACACCGTGGTCAAGATGCGGCAGGTATTGTAACTTGTGATGGAAATACATTTTTTATGCATAAAAACAATGGTTTGGTGAAAGATGTCTTTCACACTCGCCATATGCGAAGTTTAATTGGTAATGTTGGAATTGGACATGTGCGTTATCCCACAGCAGGTTCTTCTAGTGCCGCAGAAGCGCAGCCTTTTTACGTCAACTCACCGTTTGGTATTGTGCTTGGACACAATGGTAACTTAACCAACTCAGAACAACTAAAATCTGAAATGTTTCGTCAAGATTTACGACACATTAATACCAACTCTGATTCAGAAGTATTGCTTAATGTATTGGCACATGAAATTGAAAAAACTTCAAAAAATGCTGTGCTTAATACTGACATGGCGTTTGATGCAGTAGCAGGTGTGCATAGACGCTGTAAAGGTGCGTATGCAGTAGTCGCTATGATTGCTAATTTTGGTTTGCTAGCTTTTCGCGATCCAAATGGCATTCGCCCATTGGTGATTGGTAAACTAGAGACTGATAAAGGGACAGAATATATTGTTGCCTCTGAAAGCGTGGCCCTAGACGTGCTTGGCTTTCAATTGATTCGTGATGTAGCACCAGGTGAAGGTATTTTTATTGATATGGAAGGTAACTTTTTTAGCCGTCAATGCAGTGACAACGCTAAGTTGAACCCATGTATTTTTGAGTATGTTTATTTAGCAAGACCAGACTCTGTGATTGATGGTATTTCTGTGTATCAAACGCGTTTAGACATGGGCGTGACCCTTGCCGAAAAGATTAAACGTGAATGGCCAGATAAGCATATTGATGTTGTGATTCCAATTCCTGATACAAGCCGCCCAAGTGCGTTGCAGTTAGGGATTTCCCTGGGTTTAGATTATAGAGAAGGGTTTATTAAAAACCGTTATATCGGCCGCACATTTATTATGCCAGGGCAAGCGCTGCGTAAAAAATCGGTTCGGCAAAAACTTAACCCAATTGGCATCGAGTTTAAAGGTAAAAATGTATTGTTGGTCGACGACTCTATTGTTAGGGGTACTACCTCTCAGCAAATTGTTCAAATGGCAAGAGATGCGGGCGCCAACAAAGTCTATTTTGCTTCAGCTGCACCGCCAGTGCGCTTTCCTAATGTGTATGGTATTGATATGCCAAGCCGCGATGAATTGCTAGCTACAAACCGTACAGATGAGGAAATTTGTAAGGAAATTGGGGCAGATGCATTAATTTATCAGGATTTAGACGCATTGATGAGTGATGTGAAATTAAGTAACCCTGATATTAAAAATTTTGATTGCTCTTGTTTTGATGGAAAATATGTGACTGGTGATGTAGATGCGGCATATCTTAACCGTATTGAGTCTGCGCGCGGAGATGCAAATAAAAAACAAAAACCTGCCAACTCAAGTACGCAGATGGATTTGAATTTGATTGATAGTGAAATGGCAACTTTAGACTAGTACCCCAGTGAGGCCATTTCGCTTTGTTTAAGTAAGATTTATTATTGATAAATGTTATTACAACACTCACACAAATTACTTAAACAATTTATAAAATTATTATGATACCTTTCAATAAAATTTACTTAACTGGCCAAGAGTTAAAGTATATTCAACACTCGCATGAAGAAGGTAATCTTTCTGGTGATGGCACCTACACAATGAAATGTAGTGCTTGGTTAGAAAATCATACTTATACCAAAAAAGCATTACTCACACACTCATGTACAGCGGCGCTCGAAATGGCAGCGCTATTAGCTGAAATACAACCAGGTGATGAAGTGATTATGCCTTCATATACTTTTGTATCTACTGCAAATGCGTTTGTTTTGCGTGGTGGCGTACCTGTTTTTGTAGATATACGCCCAGACACGCTTAATATTGATGAAAAGCTCATTGAAGGTGCAATCACGCCGCGTACCAAGGCAATTGTGCCAGTACATTATGCTGGTGTTGCTTGCGAGATGGACACCATCATGGCAATTGCAAAAAGACACAATTTGTTAGTAATTGAAGATGCCGCACAAGGTGTCATGTCAACTTACAAAGGTAAATCTCTTGGTGCGATTGGACATTTGGGTGCTTATTCTTTTCATGAAACTAAAAATATTATTTCTGGAGAAGGTGGCGCAATTCTAGTGAATGATGAAAAATTCATGCATAGGGCAGAAATTATTCGTGAAAAAGGCACTAACAGGAGCCAGTTTTATCGTGGTCAGGTAGATAAATACACTTGGCAAGATGTTGGTTCTTCATATTTGCCTAGTGAAGATATCGCGGCTTTTTTATATGCTCAATTAGAAAAAGCTGAGTTCATTACATTGAGGCGATTAGAAAAGTGGAATATTTATCACGCCGCATTAGAGTCTTTAGAAAAGCAAGGTGTTTTGAGGCGACCAATTATTCCTTCAGAATGCCAACATAATGCGCATATGTATTATATATTGCTAGAATCTCTAGCGCATAGAACAGAATTAATTAAGAAGTTTAAAAAGCAAGATATTCATCCAGTATTTCACTATATTCCTTTGCATAGCTCGCCAGGCGGTAAAAAATTTGCGCGTGCACATGGCGATTTTACATATACCAATGAGTTATCTGAACGTTTGTTAAGGCTCCCACTTTGGGTGGGCTTAGCGA
>JAIYEJ010000014.1 GCA_027487055.1 Methylotenera sp.
ATCACAACCAAAAACTAAGTGTTAACTTATTTTTTATCGCCAAATTCAACCTTAGGTGCGGTTGAAATCGCTTTTTCGTTTTCAACCGTAAAGCTTGGTTTTGCTTTGTAACCAAACATCATAGCGGTTAAATTATTAGGAAAGCTACGCACCGCAATGTTGTAGTCTTTTATCGTTTCAATATAACGGTTACGCGCCACAGTTACGCGGTTTTCTGTACCTTCTAACTGTGCTTGCAAATCTCTAAAGCCTTGGTCAGCTTTCAAGTTGGGGTAGTTTTCTGCCACCGCCATTAAGCGAGAAAGCGCGCTGGTGAGCTGACCTTGTGCTGCTTGAAATTTCGCAAACGCCTCTGGGTCATTTAACAACTCTGGTGTGATTTGCATGCTGCCAACTTTACTGCGCGCTTCTGCAACTTCTGTGAGTACTTTTTCTTCATGCTCAGCATAGCCTTTCACCGTTGCTACCAAGTTTGGTAATAAATCTGCACGACGTTGATATTGGTTAAGCACCTCAGACCAACTCGCTTTAGCTTCTTCATCCAAGCTTTGAAATTGGTTGTAACCGCAACTAGAAAGACTTAATAGCAACACTACTGGTAATAACTTTTTCCATAAACCATGCATTATTTTCTCCTCAAATTTTTTAATTCATTAAAATCGATTGCATTAAAAATATGTTGTATAAATGGGGTTATAGTTTGCAATTTCAAGTCTTCACAATACCCTTGGCTAAACACAAATCTTCCCAAGTTTTGGGTTTAAGTTGCAAACTTTGTAGCAAGTCGCTTGGGTGGTAAGTCACTATTGTTGGCGTAGTATGTAGCAAATATGATTTTCCACGCAAAGTTTCAATCGACTCTACCGTGCCTAATACTTTCTGCGCCGCCTCTTCGCCCATCAAAATAATCACACTGGTTTGGATCTCTTCAATTTTACTCACTTGCATTTGCGTACTTTTAGTAATTTTTAATGCGACTAGTATATTTTTAAAAAGGGTGCTCTGCGAGGCAGATAGAATAAGGCTTGCAGGCCATATAAATGCCCACTTTTTATCATCTGAAACGGTACAAACATAAACGCTAGGCTCTACTGCAACTGGCAATATTACTGTTTTAACTTCAGCCTTAATTTCCGCCTGAGTTTCTGTGTTAAATGTTGTTTTAACTTGAGGTTGAATTTCTGTTGTTATGGGCGCGCGCAATTTCCATACTGGCAATAATTCCAGCTCACGCAGAACATCTTCACGCAAAAAATTCATAGCGCTAGCCCCATTAATACGGCATCTTCGCGACCATAGTGTGACGGATAATAACCACGTCGAATTGCCATCTCATTAAAACCAATATTTTCGTACAAGGCAATTGCAGAAATATTACTGGCACGCACCTCTAAAAACATATTGGCACTTTTGTGGCGCTTAGCAATGTATATCATATGTTCTAATAATTGGCGTCCTAAACCTTGTTTTTGGCGGTGTTTGGAGATGCTTAAATTAAGCAAATGCGCTTCATCCATCACCAACATCATGAGTGCATAACCGATTATTTCGCTTTTATCTGCTTGTATTTTATCTTGCAGCACCCACGCATTGTAACCACAATTTAGCGAATCACTAAAGTTACCGCGCGTCCACGGGTGGCTGTAAATGGTGGGTTCAATTTGCATAATCGCGTCTAAATCAGCCACATGCATTGGGCGTAAACTTAAATTTTGATTCAAGCTTTTATCTTCAAACATCGCACTCATAAGCGCTGTCCAGCTTCGCGCTCAGCCGATGTAAGCGCAACGCGGTTACGAATGTAAATTGGCGCAGCTTCACTGGCTGGTTTAGCCAAGCCTGCAGAAAAAATTGGTTTTGCTAAACGCAAAATTGCTTCTGCTGTTGGTGTAATATCAGCCATTATTTTGCTTAAGTTTTGCGCATAAATTGTACTTAATGTTTCGCAATAAACCGCCCAACCACTACCTACGCCCACCCATGCTTTTTCATGCATCATCATTTGCGATGATGCAGAAGCTAATGCGGGTGAGGTTTCTGGCTTGATTACTTGGGTCTTAAGCGTTTCATGCCATGTATTTTGTTGCTTTTGAAATCCGGCGTGGTAAATCTCACCCATACGCGCATCTAAGCATGCAATTACATTCTCTTCACCACTTGCTTCTGCCAACGCTAGCAAGGTACTCACGCCTACCACAGGTAAATTTGCACCAAACCCCAAGCCCTGCGCCACGCCGCAAGCAATACGCACCCCCGTAAAAGCGCCTGGCCCTGCGCCAAAAGCTATGCCATCTAAATCAGCAAGCTTCACATTGGCAGTGTCTAACAACACTTGAATTTGCGGCAAAATAAGTTGCGATGACGCATTGCCCGCAATTTGGCTATTCGTAAAGGTTTTATCGCCCAACTGTAAGGCAAGTGACAAAACTTCGGTTGAGGTATCAAGTGATAGTAGATTCATAAGTTAAGCATTTATTCAGCCACTATTTTACCGCGAAGCTGTTTAATTTGTCCGCGCAAATTCTTTGCCTCTACGCGACGTTTTTGGGAAGAACGCGTAGGTCGCGTTGCATAACGCGTTGGTTTTACGTGGTTTGCAGCATTTATAATCTCGTGCAAACGCGCAATTGCATCCTTTTTATTCGCCCCTTGCGTGCGGTATTGTTGCGCTTTTAAAACCAGCACACCATCTTCAGTGATGCGATTATCTTTGCTATGTAACAGTTTATTTTTAAGCCAATCACTCAAATTGCTGGCGTGAATATCAAAGCGTAAATGAATCGCGCTCGACACTTTATTCACGTTCTGCCCACCCGCACCTTGTGACCGAATTGCAGTAAGTTCGTATTCGATTTCAGGAATTAAAATCATGACGCAAAAAACGCTTCCACATCTGCCAACTCTTTCGTGCGCCTAAATGGCGGCAAGCTTTGCCATATGCGCCTGCCGTATGGTTTTGTAATCAAGCGCGGGTCGCAAATCACTAATACGCCACGGTCTTGCTCGTCGCGAATTAACCTGCCAGCGCCTTGTTTAAGTGTAATCACCGAGTACGGTAATTGATATTCCATAAATGCGTTTTTACCTTCTTCCAACATTTTATCAATACGCGCAGAAAGTACTGGGTCATCGGGTGGGGCGAACGGGAGTTTATCTATAATCACCACACTCAACGCTTCACCGCGCACATCAACACCTTCCCAAAAGCTCTGCGAGCCCACCAGCACGGCATTGCCATGCGAGCGAAAGCGGTCTAGTAATTCTGTTCGCGTGCTTTCACCTTGCAACAACAGTGGATATTCCATGCCCTTGCTTGAAAATTCTTCTTTCAGCAACGCATGCACCTCGCGCATCGCCCTTAAGCTTGTGCATAGCACAAAAGCACGGCCTTGGCTGGCTTGGATAATTGGCAATGCAACCGCAGCAACCGCAGCGGTATAGCCTGCGCTGTTAGGGTCTGGCATATTTTGAGGAGCGTAGAGTAAAGCTTGTGCTTCATAATCAAACGGGCTTTCCCAAAAGCCTGTGTCGGCGGCATGCAAGCCCATTTGCGCAATATAATGGCTAAAATCACTTTTAACTGCCAGCGTAGCGCTGGTGAAAATCCAAGCACGTGGTTGCGCGTTGAGTTGTTTGCTAAAGCCATCTGCAACGCTGAGCGGCGTTGCATGTAATTGTACAGATTGGGTAAATACCTCAACCCAGCGTACTAGGTTTGCGTTTTCTGCGCGTATCCAACGCTTAAGTTGTACGCCAAGCTCTTCTCCACGTTGCCAACATTTTTCTAGCATGGGGTCGCGCGCAGCTTGCGTTTCTAATACTTTTGTAAGCACGTCCAAAATGACTTGCATATCTTCAAACGCGGCTTCAAAGCCTTTTAATAAAAGCGCTTTTTGCACTGGCATGCGTGAGCCCTCATAAGTGAAAATTAGCCGAAAATCTTTGCAGGCTTTTTCTAGCTTAGGAATTGCCTCTGCAAGTGCAATGCAATCCTTCGCCAAGCTTAAATGTGCAATCGTGCTATCGCGGCAAAGCTCGATCAATTGTGAAGTCGAAACATCTTCACCAAAAAATAAACCTGCCACATCTGGCAGTTGGTGTGCCTCATCAAAGATCACGGTATTGGCGCTTGGCAAAAGCTCAGCAACTCCTTCGTCACGTAGCATCACATCAGCAAAAAACAAATGATGATTTACCACAACAACATCAGCCGCTAGAGCTTTTTTACGCGCCTCCATCACAAAGCAATCTTTATAAAAACTGCAATCTTGCCCCAAGCAATTATCGCGCGTGCTTGTAACATTGAGCCAAATAGTGGCATTTTCTGGTACGTCGGTAAGTTCTGCTTTATCGCCAGTTTTGCTATTTTCGGCAAAATTTTTGATTAAGTGCACATATTTAGCGTCCTCGCGGCTCGCAAAGCGGCCGCTATTGGCCGCGTGTTCTAAATGATGATGACAGACATAATTGGCGCGGCCTTTTAACATCGCAACCGTGACGGGCACTTTTAAGGCATCTCTGACATTTGGAAGGTCGCGGTTAAATAGTTGATCTTGCAGGGTTTTAGTGCCAGTTGAAATAATAACTTTGCCGCCAGAAAGCAATGCTGGCACCAAATAGGCAAAGGTTTTACCCGTGCCAGTACCCGCCTCTGCTACCAACTGTTTATTTTCTTTAATGGCAGATTCAATCGCCAGCGCCATTTCTAACTGTTGTGCGCGTTCACTAAAGCCATCTATCGCAGTTGCTAACGCGCCACCTGATTTAAAGATTTGACTAAGTCCGGAAATTTTAGATTGAAAGTTGTTAGACATGCCGAAATTATCCCATGAATAAGCACTATTAATAAGCCCATGATAATGCAGATGCATAAAAGTATTGCGTTAAAGCTTATTAGTTGATAGCCTAGTCGATGCTGTAAAAGGTTTTAATTCTGTCATTACTTTAAGGGAGGATGTATGGATTTAGGTCTGATAATTCAATTAATAAGTGGCGCAGTCGGCGGCAACGTTGCAGGCAGCCTCATGAAAAATGCAAGTTTAGGTACAGCATTAAACTCAGTAGTAGGTATTTTAGGCGGTGGCTTGGGCGGTCAGTTACTTGGCATGCTAGGCATGGGCGGTGCAGCAGCGGCTGGTGGCGGTATGGATATTGCCACCATTATTACCCAAGTTGCAGGTGGCGGTATTGGCGGTGGCGTATTACTCGCTATTGTTGGCCTGATTAAAGGTGCCATGGCGAAGCAATAAGTCACAATATACCTACCTTTAATTTTAGGCCTTAATTTTTAGCCTATAAATTTTAAGGTAGGTACTTCAAATATAAATAACAATGAAATATCTCATTTTACTTTTCGCCATAATATGCAATGCCTGCTTGGTAGCACCCTGCATTGCCGCAGAAGAGACAGAGAACGTCGCTGGCGAAACGATAACCATTATTGATGAGCATGTAAACGATAATACTGGCAATGCAAGCTTTACATCTGGCTGGCAAGATAAAACGCAAGAAATCATTATGAATGCCATGAGTCTGACTGGCATCAAATACAAATATGGCGGCACATCCCCAGAAACTGGTTTTGATTGCAGCGGTTTTGTTCGATATGTGTTTAGTCAAGCCACAAACTTGGCTTTGCCACCGACTGCTCGTGCCATTAGTCAACTTGGCAAAACCGTGAATAAAGATGAGTTGCAACCTGGTGATTTGGTATTTTTTAATACATTAAAAACGGCCTTCTCACACGTTGGCATTTATGTTGGGGATAATAAATTTGTGCATGCACCTAGATCTGGCGCTGCTGTTAGAGTTGAGAGCATGCAAACTGGTTATTGGGCAAAACGTTTTAATGGCGCTCAGCGCTTGGATAAATTGACTGAAAACGCATCAAATTAAGCTTTTTAAGTACGTCATTCATTTCCAAAAAAAACCTATTTCTTTTCACTGTGTCCCAAATCGCGCTCTGGCGCAATCACATCACGTATAAGTTGCTTAAGCTCTTTTGATTCTGGAAAGCGCTCTGCTTCTTTACGAGAAAATATCACCTGATCATTCAAGCGCACCATAAACACCCCACCTGTGCCAGGCTGCAAACTTACAGAATAGAGCTCTTGCTCAAATGTAGTTAATAACTCTTGCGCTAACCAAGCCGCACGCAATAACCATCGACATTGC
>JAIYEJ010000325.1 GCA_027487055.1 Methylotenera sp.
GAACGCAGTTTGATTCAAACCGCTGGCCGTGCAGCGCGTAATTTAAATGGCAAAGTCATTTTTTATGGCAACAGCATCACGCGCAGCATGAAGCTTGCTATAGATGAAACTAATCGCAGGCGTGGCGTACAAATTGCCTTTAACGAAGCCAATGGAATTACTCCAAAAGGCATTGTGAAGCGCGTTAAAGATATTATCGATGGTGTATACGATGTAGAAGAGGGTAAACGCGAGCGCAAAGCGGCGCAAGACCAAGCCAATTACGAGAGCTTAAGCGAAAAACAAATATTGAAAGAAATGAAACGTCTTGAAAAAGCCATGCATGACGCAGCTAAAAACCTTGAGTTTGAAAAAGCAGCTGATTTTAGAGACCAACTAAAGAAACTGAAAACCCAATTTTATGGTGCGCAGATTCCAGACTTAAGTGCTTAATTGCGTTAATTTTTTAAACCAAATTTCGAGCAAAAATTAATGCTATTTAATCCTTATGAATATTGGGTTGTATAGTTGGTAATTTGATATGTTGGTATTAAGCTTGTTTTAGGCTTTGATTTTAGGAATAGTTTGATAGAGGATTAATGATATGGCAACGGTCATTCACAGTGTGACAACAGCGTCTGAGGTGATTCAACTTGCGATTGCACCGGTGTTTTTGCTGATGGGTGTGAGCGCATTGTTGGGGGTGCTGACGGGTAGGTTGGGGCGGGTGGTTGACCGTTTCAGAGTGTTAAACGATAAATACTGTGGCATGCAAACACTAAGCCTCAATGAAAACAAGCAATATATAAACGATAGCCAAGAGTTGTTTATTTTGTCGAGCCGTGCCAATTGGGTGCATTGGGCAATTACGCTATGTACTTTATCTTTATTACTGGTGGCGTTGGTGATTGGTTTGTTGTTTTTGGGTTCTGCCATTAACTGGGATTCGTCATGGCTTGTGTCGTTGCTGTTTATTTTTACGATGGTGAGCTTGGTTGCGGGGTTGGGATGTTTTTTGCGTGAAATTCATTTATCCAAACATGTGTTTCAGATTACAAAAAAAATGAGTCGTAAGCTTAAATAATTTAATGGCTTAACAACTCATTTTTTAGGTGTTTTTTAGGATTAAGTATTTAAAGACTTAAGTCTTAATACAAGCATTTATGCGAGGTTTGCGCCCACAATCGCAGCCATTTGCATCATATCTACTGTTTCGCCCACTTTAATACTTGTGAGGTCCGTCACTTTGCCAGTTTTGCTGGTTGATTTTGTATTTTTGAAAATTGGGTGCAATTTAGCGTCGCACACAATGTATTTGCCTGCATTTTCAGGTTTACCGTTTACAGATTTAGTCTGTAATTTGTTTGCTTTAATGTAATCCCATAGTTTTTTTGTGATTTCAGTGCGTGGAAGTGAATCTGCTCCCACTAAAGCGGCTAGCTCGCTTTTCATTTTAACTGGGGTGCTTAAACCTTTTGCTTCTGCCATTTTGCTGTCCTTATTTTATTGGTTATGGAATCTAAAAATACTTCTAATCAACGAGTATGGCACATAAAAGTGAGGTTAAGCAAACAGATTTTTGATGTGTTATTTATAAATAGTTTCATAAATATTTATTTATGATCTAAGTTGAAGATAATTATTTCTTATTTATCCTTTATATATCTTTGACTTATCGCGTATTAAAGCACTTAAATGATTTGATTTAAGTAGTCTTTTACACTATAATCGCGCTCTTTCAAACCTTGCCACACCATTCTAGTATTAATACTAGTCGCATAGTGGGTGGCTTTAACCACAAGGAGAAAATATGCGTCATTACGAAATCGTTTTTATCGTTCACCCTGACCAGAGTGAACAAGTACCAGCAATGATTGAGCGTTACCGTGCCCTCATCACAGCTAACAAAGGCAGTATCCATCGCTTAGAAGACTGGGGCCGCCGTCAACTCGCTTACCCAATCCAGAAAATTCACAAAGCACACTACGTTTTAATGAATATTGAGTGCGATCAAGCTACTCTTGATGAATTAGAGCACGGCTTTAAATTTAACGATGCTGTGATTCGCCATTTAACAATGGGGACTAAAGTTGCCGCAACTGGCTCTAGCCCAATGATGAAAGAAGAAAAGTCTAAATCAGTTATTGGTAAAGAAGAAGCACCAGTTGCTGCGGCAGAAGTGGTTGAAGCAGCAGTATAAGAATTGAATACGCTGGCTTTAAGCGGCACTGTAATTGGCCTAGAGCCAATACGCTATACACCAGCAGGGTTGTCCTTATTAAGTTTTGTATTGCAACATGCTTCTGAACAAATAGAAGCAGGTTTAAGAAGAAAAGTGGAATGTGAAGTCAATGCAGTTGTGCTCGGCAATTTAGCTAGCGAACTTGCAAAGCAACAAATTTCATTAGGCATGGCGATAAACGTGCAAGGCTTTTTAGCTAAGCGAAGCGCCAAAAGTACACAACTAATAATGCATGTCACCCATTTAACGTTAATAGATAGCAATATTTAAAAAAATTTAGGAGTTTTATCATGGCAAGAGAAATGTACAAACGTCGCCGTTACTGCCGATTTAGTGCAGAAGGCATTAAAGAAGTTGATTACAAAGATGTAGATTTGTTAAAAGACTTTATTTCTGAGAATGCAAAAATCATCCCAGCGCGTATGACTGGCACAAAAGCTAAATATCAACGTCAATTAACCACAGCGGTTAAACGTGCACGTTTCTTGGCATTACTACCATACACAGACAAACACCCAGGTTAATCGGAGCTTTAGGAGAATAATATGCAAGTAATTTTATTAGAAAAAGTCGCAAACCTTGGTGCGCTAGGCGATATCGTAAAAGTTAAAGATGGTTTCGGCCGTAATTTTTTAATTCCGCAAGGCAAAGCTAAACGTGCGACTGAGGCAAATAGAGCTGAGTTTGCTGCTCGCCGTGCAGAGTTAGAAAAACAACAAGCGGATATTTTAGCAGTCGCTAAATCACGTGGTGAAAAGTTAGCTGGTTTTTCATTATCTGTGACGCAAAAAGCGGGCGTAGATGGCCGTTTATTTGGTTCCGTAACTAATCATGACATTGCCGAAGGCTTGGTTGCAGCTGGTCATCAAGTTGCAAAATCTGAGGTCCGCATGCCAACAGGACCACTCAAATCAATAGGTGAGTTCCCTATTAGTGTTGCATTGCATCACGATATAGTGGTGGATATTACAGTAACTGTTGTAGCTGAAGCCTAATAGATTATTCTATAATCTTATATATTAAGTTTATAAAGACCTTACAAACATAAAGTTTGTAAGGTCTTTTTTTGTACTATTTATCAATAGGTTACTTTTTATTGGCTAGTTATAATTCATTCTATTTGTTCTGTTATTTAACTGAGCAATATAAAAACAAAATTAGCTGTTAACTTGAAAAATTCATAGCATGAAAACTATCGGAACTGTTATAAATTTCAATTCCTTGAATTATATTTTGATTGGAATGTTAATTGTATTAGGAGTGTTTGTAAGAGTTATGGGTTTACAGACGCTAAATGTTGATACTGATAATTATTTAATACCCTGGTACGACTATATAATTAAACATGGAATTTTAACTTCACTAGGTGATAATTTTACAAATTATACTCCACCATATACCTATTTCTTGGCTTTAATGACTGCCACACCATTACCCAAAATAACAGCTATTAAATTGATACCTATCATAATGGATATCATTAACAGCGTAATTATTTATAAAATTGTTAATTATAAATATCCAATTGGTCTACTAGCATGGTGGGCAGCTGCAATTTTTTGGTGTTTGCCAACCGTTATAATGAATAGTGCATATTGGGGTCAGGCGGATAGTTTTTACACTGGCTTCTTATTAATGACTTTATATTTTTTAATCAAAAATCGTCCTTTTTTAGCACTTCTATTTTTTTCAATTTCTATAACATTTAAGTTGCAAGCCATGTTTATGGCGCCGCTTTTGGTTGTATTGATGTTTAGACCTATACTGAATTCAAATAGGTTGGAGCTTGAACATAGAGTTAAAGTTTGGCATTTTATCCTGGTACCATTTGTATACTCTTTGTTGTGTTTGCCGACAGTTATATTAGGTAGAAGTTGGTCTGATGTTTGGTCTATTTATTTAGTACAAGTAGGAACATTTAAAAACCTTAATGAATATGCACCTAACATTTATGTTTTTATTTCAAACAATTATTTTAATCCTATATCTAAACTGGGTTTATTAGTTGCAACATTTGCAATGCTTCTGTGGATTATTTATATTATAAAGACAGAGATAAGAATGAGTTTGGAAAAATTAATGCTAACAGCGCTTACTTCTGTTGCTTTAGCTCCATTCTTATTACCAAAAATGCATGAAAGGTATTTTTACCCTGCAGATGTTATATCTTTAATTGTTGCTTTCTTTAATCCTAAGTTATGGTTTTTACCTATAGGGTTTCAACTGATTTCCTGTCTTTCATATTATCCGGTTTTATCAAATACCTGGGCTCATACTACTGTTAAGTATGCAGCAATATTGAATACATTTTTAATTGCTTTTATTGTTATGAAACAAATCTCTAATAGAAAAGAATATTAAATTTTATGGGTGTATTGTTTTTTAACTAAGATTTATTAATTGTTGCCAAAAAAGAAGCAGTGTATTCTCTTAATTTTGAATTAAGCATTTAAATTTTTTAAACAAAATTTTATGAATACTCAAAGATATATACATTATTAGCACTTGTTATATCTCGCAATAAGCTATTATCTATACAAGGTTACAAAATAGTTAATTAATCATCAATATACTCTAAAGTTTAATCGGACAATTATGTATAACCTCGCAAGCGCAAGTATATTCATTAAAAAAAACAGCAATTTCTTATTTTGTGCATTAATTACACTTGGTGCGCTTGCTAGGTTTCTCAGCCTTGACAAAATAAATGATGATTATCTTAATTATTTGTTTCCATGGTACGACTATATTAGTACCGAGGGAATTCTAAATGCTTTAGGCGATAAGTTTTCTAACTATGCACCTGCTTATACTTACTTATTGGCTATTGCTACAACACTTCCTGTAAAAAAAATTATTGCAATTAAATCTATATCCATATTAATGGACATAATAAATTGTGTACTGATTTATAAAATTGTGAAATTTAAATATCAAACAGGATCGATTCCCTTGTTAGCATCTGCCATATTTTGGGTTTTACCAACTGTAATTTTTAATAGTTCATATTGGGGTCAATGCGATGCAATATATACTGGTTTCTTGTTGTTAACTTTATACATGATAATTTTAGAGAGACCTTTAGCGAGCATGGTTTATTTTTCAATAGCATTAGCATTTAAGCTCCAAGCCATATTTATGGCCCCTGTCATTTTGGTTTTTTATCTTAAATCTTTTCAAATAGAGGAAAAAAATAAATTTAAGTGGTGGTACTTTTCATTAATTCCAATAATTTATGTGTTAATTTCTTATCCTACTATTTTCTTGGGTAGAGATCCTGCAGAAGTATTATCTGTATATTTGCATCAAGCAGATACATATAAGTATCTTAATATGAATGCGCCTAACCTGTATTTTTTAATTTCAAATGATTATTACCAGTCTGTATATAAAGCTGGGCTTTTAACTGCGGTCTTTTGCTTCTTAATATGGATTATATATACAACCAAGTTAACATTTGTTCAACGTGCAGAGCAATATGTAATTTCTTCGCTGGCTTCCGTAAGTCTTGCTCCCATGTTATTGCCCATGATGCATGACAGATATTTTTATCCAGCGGATGTTATTTCACTAATGGTGGCATTTTTTATTCCTAGACTTTGGTTTTTACCATTAATTTTCCAAGTAACTTCTTTTCTTGCTTATTCGCGTTGGTTGCTTGGTTTTTGGCATAATAAAGTCTTTGCTGTTGCCTGTATTTTAAATTTCATAATAGTAATTTATATAATTAAGAGTCAAAAAATAAGAAAAATTTCTTAGTTTGACTTTAAGCTTTTCATTTTCATCTTAAGTTATCTTCCTAGATATAATATTCATTGAGACGGAGGTTTTTGTGATTCTAACTATAGTTGTACCTTGTTATAACGAGGAAGAAGTAATTGTTGAGGCAACTCATCAATTTACATTGTTATTAAACAGGCTCATAGGTTCAGGAAAAATATCTCAACAAAGTAGTATTGCTTATGTGGATGATGGAAGTAAAGATAGAACTTGGGATTTAATTAAAGGTTTATCGGAATCGAACAAATTTGTTACTGGTATTAAACTTTCTAGAAACAGGGGTCATCAGAATGCTGTTTTGGCTGGGATGATGACAGTTACAGGTGATGCCATTATTACTATTGATGCAGATTTACAAGATGATATCAATGTTATTGAAAAAATGGTGGATGAATATCATCATGGTATGGACATAGTTTACGGCGTCAGAACCGATCGAAGTACTGATACTGTATTTAAAAGAAACACAGCGCAACTTTACTATAAATTACTATCAATGTTTGGTGTTGACATGATTTATAACCATGCAGACTTTAGATTAATGTCTAGGCGTACGATAGAGTCTTTGCGACAATATTCTGAAGTTAATTTATATCTAAGAGGTATAATTCCTCTCATTGGATTTAGATCAACATGCATCGAATATAGCCGTAAAGAACGATTTGCAGGCTCCTCAAAATATCCATTCAAAAAAATGCTTAAATTAGCTATTGAAGGCGTAACTTCTTTTTCTGTAGTGCCTCTGCAAATGATTACTTTTATTGGTTTTATCGTATTTATAGCATCTTTTGGCATCTTAACTTGGGTCTTAAGTGTGGCGTTATTTACTAATCAAGCAGTGCCTGGTTGGGCGTCTACAGTTTTGCCTATTTATTTTTTAGGCGGCATACAAATTTTGTGCTTAGGAGTCATGGGGTCATATCTGGGAAAAATTTATATTGAATCAAAATCAAGGCCAAGATATTTCATAGAAAATAAAGTTGGTCAAAATGATTTTCAAGATAAAGATGAGCAAACTTCAAGGAATAAAAATATCACTATATGACAATAGGCAGTTTAAAAATTAGTATCAATAACTCACTCGTAAAATTTCTTACAGTTGGTGTTATCAATACGCTATTAAGTTTGTTGGTAATATTTGGTTTAAAGTATTTTTATTCAATGAGTGATTTTTATGCGAATTTCATTGGATATATAGTAGGTTTGGTGTGTAGCTTTATCTTGAATAGAAAATGGACATTTAATCATTCAGGGAGTTTACTTAATGCAATAGTAAAATTTTTATTAGTTTTTATAGTGGCTTATTCTATAAATATTATGTTTGTTCTTGCCTTAATCAAACTAAATGTTAACTCTTACTTTTCTCATATCATGGGGATACCAGTCTATACAATCATTTTTTACCTAGGCTCAAAGTTTATTGTATTTAAATCAGATGGTTAGATGATTTTTTAATCAAATATTTGTTATATTTTAAGTTGATATAGTAAAAATTATCCTTAATTATTTCACTAAAATTACTTAGTCTACTTTTTGTTTCTTGATAAGAAATGTGTTAATTCAGTTATCTAATAAGTCGTGAATGGTTATAATGCTCTAATGGATAATGACTCGTACGAACTACTTAAACTACCTGCAGATATGCTTAAATTGCCGCCTCACTCTATCGAGGCGGAGCAATCGGTGTTGGGTGGTTTATTGCTAGAGAATGAAGCCCTAGATAAAATAGCCGATATATTAAAGCCAACTGATTTTTATCAACATGATCATAAATTAATATATCAGCACATTATTAAGCTTTTAGAGAATAATAAACCTGCGGACATTGTCACCATTGCTGAATCTCTAGAAGCGGCAGCTGCGCTCACAGGAGTCGGTGGTATTGTTTACTTGGGTGCATTGGCTCAAAACACACCTACCGCAGCTAATATACGTCGTTATGCAGAAATAGTTCGTGAATACGCGGTAATGCGCCAGTTAGTAGAAGCAGGGTCAAGCATTGCAGATAGTGCCTATAACCGAAATGGCCGTAATGCAGAAGAATTACTGGATCAAGCTGAAGCTAAAATATTTCAAATCGCTGAAAGTAATAAAAATAGTGCAGAGGGATTTCAAGGGATGAATACCTTGCTTCCGCAGGTGGCAGAGCGCATTGACATGTTATTTTCGCGAGATAATCAATCAGATGTCACTGGCATTCCAACTGGGTTTACAGATTTAGACTCTATGACATCTGGCCTCCATGGTGGTGATTTGATTATTGTGGCTGGACGACCTTCTATGGGTAAAACTGCCTTTTCTATTAATATCGCCGAAAATATTGCGCTTGGGATGGGTGGTTTAGGTTCAGGCTTGCCAGTTGCTATTTTCTCAATGGAGATGGGCGCAACCCAATTGGCGACGCGGATGATAGGTTCAGTAGGGCGTCTAGATCAACATCGCATGCGTACAGGGCGCTTAGAAGATGAAGACTGGGAGCGCTTAACAACAGCGCTTGGCAAATTAAATGACGCTCCTATTTATATTGATGAAGGCTCTGCGCTTACCTCGTTTGATGTGCGAGCACGTGCGCGGCGCTTGCATCGCCAAACGGGCAAACTTGGCTTGATTGTAGTGGATTACTTGCAATTGATGTCAGGGTCTTCAGCCAAACAGAGTGAGAATCGCGCGACAGAGATTTCAGAAATATCACGATCCCTTAAAGGCTTGGCAAAGGAACTAGATGTGCCAGTGATAGCACTTTCCCAACTCAATCGATCAGTTGAAACTCGCCCTGATAAGCGCCCCATGATGTCAGACTTGCGTGAATCTGGCGCTATTGAGCAAGACGCGGATTTGATTTTATTTATTTACCGCGATGAAGTCTATAATCCAGATAGTCCTGATAAAGGGACTGCTGAAATTATCATTGGCAAGCAACGTAATGGCCCGATTGGACGTGTTAAGCTGACATTTATTGGCGAAAACACTCGTTTTGAAAATTATGCCAATGCAGGTTATATGCCAGATAACTACTAAAGCGAAACTGATTAAACTCTAGTGGCAAAAGCAAAAACTATTTACAGTTGCACTGAATGCGGTGCATCAGAGCCGAAATGGCAAGGTCAATGCCCAAGTTGTATGGCTTGGAATACATTAGTCGAATCTATAGAAGAGTCTACTAATACTAACAATCGCTATGCTAACAAATTTGATGGTTTAAACCAAAGTAGCACTTTACAAAAATTAAGTAGTATTAAAGCTGCGGATATTGAGCGTACGCCTACAGGCATTAGTGAGTTTGACCGCGTTTTAGGTGGTGGCTTAGTCGAAGGTGGCGTGGTGCTCATTGGGGGCGACCCAGGTATAGGCAAATCTACCTTATTATTGCAAGTGTTATGTCATTTGGGAAAGAGCGCGCAGGCGATATATGTTAGTGGTGAGGAATCCCCGCAACAGATTGCGATGCGAGCTAAACGTTTAGGTTTAGATGCAAGTAATGTAGAGCTTTTGGCGGAAATTAATCTAGAGAAAATTCTTGCAACATTGCAAACACACAAACCCAATATTGCGGTTATAGATTCAATACAAACTGTGTATTCTGAAGCTTTGCAATCTGCGCCGGGCTCTGTTGCTCAGGTACGCGAGTGTTCTGCGCAACTTACTCGGCTTGCTAAGCAACTTGGTATTACTGTGGTTTTGGTGGGACATGTGACCAAAGAGGGCTCGCTCGCAGGACCCCGCGTGCTTGAGCATATTGTGGATACTGTACTTTATTTTGAAGGTGACCAGAACTCTAGCTTCCGATTAATTCGTGCGTTTAAAAACCGCTTTGGTGCAGTTAATGAACTCGGCGTGTTTGCGATGACAGAACATGGCCTACGTGAAGTATCCAATCCATCCGCATTATTTTTATCTCATCATGAAACTCAAGTAGCTGGAAGTTGCATTACAGTGACAATGGAAGGTACGCGACCTCTTTTGATAGAAATTCAGGCGCTGGTAGATGAAAGTCACGCACCAAACCCAAAGCGATTATGTGTTGGTTTA
>JAIYEJ010000087.1 GCA_027487055.1 Methylotenera sp.
TATGGTTTAGTTTTACTATGTTTATGTTTGCAGGTGCCCTTGCAATGGGTATCAGGGCTGAGTTATTTCAACCAGGTTTGCAATTTGTGCAGCCAGAGGTGTTTAACCAACTCACTACATTGCATGGTTTAATCATGATTTTCGGTGCGATTATGCCGGCATTTGTGGGTTTTGCTAACTGGCAAATCCCTCTTATGATTGGTGCGCCAGATATGGCTTTTCCAAGATTGAATAACCAAAGCTTTTGGTTGCTCATTCCAGCTGCAATTTTGTTGGTATCTTCATTTTTTGTACCTGGTGGTGCTGCTGCTGGTGGTTGGACAATGTATCCACCACTTTCTGTGCAAGGTGGGATGTCGGTTGATATGACTATTTTTGCGATACACATATTAGGTATCTCTTCAATTGTAGGCTCTATCAATATTATTACTACTATATTAAATATGCGCGCACCAGGCATGACATTAATGAAAATGCCGATGTTTGTGTGGACATGGTTGATTACGGCTTACTTGTTGATTGCGGCTATGCCAGTTTTAGCAGGCGCGGTAACGATGTTGATTACAGACCGTCACTTTGGTACGCATTTCTTTAATGCTGCAGGTGGTGGAGACCCAGTGTTGTTTCAACACGTTTTCTGGTTCTTTGGTCACCCAGAAGTTTATATTATGATTTTGCCAGCTTTTGGTATTCTCTCTACAATCATTCCAACATTTGCACGTAAACCATTGTTTGGTTATGCATCAATGGTATATGCAACTGCTGCGATTGCTGTATTGTCATTCGTAGTATGGGCTCACCACATGTTTACAACTGGTATGCCTGTTGCAGGTCAATTGTTCTTTATGTACAGCACAATGTTAATTTCTGTGCCTACAGGTGTAAAAGTGTTTAACTGGTTAGCTACGATGTGGAAGGGTTCAATGACCTTTGAAACACCAATGCTATTCTCTATCGCAGTTGTATTCTTGTTTACTATTGGTGGTTTCAGTGGTTTAGTTTGTGCGATTCTGCCTGTAGATATCCAATTGCAAGATACTTACTATGTAGTAGCGCACTTCCACTATGTATTGTTCTCTGGTGCGGCTATGTCAATTATGGGTGGCGTTTATTACTGGCTACCAAAATGGACAGGTCACATGTACGATGAAACATTGGGTAAATGGCATTTCTGGACGACAACAATTGCCTTTAACGTAACTTTCTTCCCGATGCACTTTACGGGTCTAGCAGGTATGCCACGTCGTATTCCAGATTACTCTCAACAGTTTGCTGAGTTTAATATGATTTCATCTCTAGGCGCGTTTGCTCTAGGTATTAGTCAATTACTGTTCTTGTACGTTGTAATTAAATGTATTAAAGGTGGTAAAAAAGCGACTAACCAAGTTTGGGAAGGTGCGCATGGTTTAGAGTGGACAGTTGCTTCGCCAGCGCCATTCCATACTTTTGAAACACCACCACAAGTTAAGTAATTGCTAGATAAAAATATTTAGGGAGCAAACATGAGTCAAAATACTAAAAATTATTACTTGCCAGAACCATCATTTTGGCCACTTATCTCATCTATTACATTGTTCTTAATGGCAGGCGGTTTCACCATGATGATCAATAAAATAGCGATGGGTAAACCAATAATGATTGCTGGATTCATATCATTTGCATATTTGCTATATGGGTGGTTTGGTGAGGTCATTGGTGAAAGTGTAAGTAAGCTATATAACAAACAAGTTGATATGTCATTCCGCTGGGGTATGGGTTGGTTCATATTCTCAGAAGTGATGTTCTTTTTTGGGTTCTTTGGTGCATTGTTTTATGCACGCAATATATCAATTGAATGGATTGCTGATGCCAAACTTTTATGGCCAGACTATGTAGCTACCTGGCCTACAGCAGGCCCAGCAGCAAAAGAAGCGCTTAAAGTAATTCCTGCCTGGGGTTTGCCAGCAATTAATACCTTAATTTTGTTACTTTCTGGTGGCACATTAACTTGGGCACACTGGGGCATGATGAAAAACAATCGTAAGCAAATTATTATTGGTTTGTTAATGACGATTGCCTTAGGTGTATTGTTCTTGTTTTTACAAGCGCATGAGTACGCAGAGGCAGCCTTCACGATTAAATCTGGTATTTACGGAGCAACCTTCTACATGTTAACTGGTTTCCACGGTTTGCATGTAACGATGGGTACTTTGATGTTAATTATTATTTTACTACGTGTATTAAAAGGTCACTTTGATTCTCACGACCATTTCGGTTTTGAGGCTGTTGCTTGGTATTGGCACTTTGTGGACGTGGTTTGGTTGTTCCTGTTTATATTTGTATATTGGTTGTAACTATAGACTAGTCTCAAATTAGTTTTACCAAACGCCGCAGGGTTTACCTTGTGGCGTTTGTTTTTGTGTTAGCACATCCGAATTATTTTTAATTATTGTGGTCACAACTATATAGGAGATGTGATGCTAATACTCAATTTAGATAATACTTTTACTGTAACTTTTAGACCAAATAGCTCACTTACTGCTAATAGTAAATTAAAGGTAATTTTAATGTTAAGTATTATCCCAATTTTAATTGGGATAGGATTTAGCATGATTGGCGTATGGTTAGTAATGCCATTTGTTGGACTAGAGCTCGCGGCATTGGCATATGCTTTTTACTACATTAATTCGCATGAGAATGACTATGAGAGTATTACTATCGATGACGAAAAGCTAGAAATTAGAACCTGCTATTGCGGCGAGGTGAAGGTCAAGGTATTAAATCCTTATTGGACTAAGCTAGTTCAGCGTGACTTAGCGAATGGCGAGTTGGAGTTAGGCTTGATTTCACACGGGAAAGAAATATTGGTTGGAAAGTATTTAACAAGAGAACAGCGTGAAACCATAGCAGAACAACTAAAGAAACGAATACCTTGCTTTAGAGTTTAATTTATATGAATGTTTAGATATTCGTTTTAATAATCTTAAAAAAGATTATTTGCAATCAGGTAAGTTTAATTTTAAGAAAGACAAGTTTTATGAATGAAAATAAAGATAAACAACGTAAGAAAAACTTATTAGTAGGTTGGTCAATTGGCATATTTGCATTGGCATTGTATGTGTTCACAATTTTTTTCTAATTTAAAAAACAGGCTAAGCGTTAATGGAATCAGGTAATGACAGTTTAGTGAACGACAAATCTAAGCTAAATAAGAATTTAGCATTAAAGCTTTGTCTATTTGTATTAGCTGGGCTGATTTTTGGCTTTGCTCTTGCACCCCTTTATGATGTGTTGTGTAAAGAGTTTGGCTTAAACGGTAAGGCTGACAATAGCGCAACTGCATTTGATCAATCGCAAAAAATTGATAAGAGCCGTTACGTTACTGTGATATTTACAGGGAATACGATGCCGGGTTTAGGTTGGAGCTTTCATCCTAAGCAAACAAGTATGCGCGTACATCCTGGCGAAATTACTATGACTAGTTACACTGCTAAAAACAATGCTGCTGAAAGCGAGTTGGGTGTTGCGGTTCCAAGTGTAACGCCAGAATTGGCATCAATGTATTTTAAAAAAATTGAATGTTTTTGCTTTAAGCAACAGACGCTGAAATCCGGCGAGAGTAAAGAAATGCCTGTGATGTTTTACGTTAAGCCAGATTTGCCTGCGGATGTAAATACGGTAACTTTAAATTATGCTTTTTACAATGGTTCGCAAAGTATAAATGCTGCTGCATTAAAGCAAGTTGGGATAGATCAGGAGTCTTCTAAACACTTAAATTAAATGCTATTAGCATGAATATGAGTATTTAAAACGGTCTTGGATTTGGAACGCCAACAACGCCAAAATAAAACCCAATCATCAACAATATAAATAATGTTAACGATATTGAAATGCGCCATGTCAAAGCTTTAACCGTGCGATTGCTTTTATCGCCTTTTAACAAGTAAAACAAAGCAGAAAAAAGGCTAGCAAAAATAGCGAGCAACATGAGGATAATGATAATTTTTAGAAGCATAGCAATTAGGACATAGAGAAATATATTTAATTCATTATGGGGCTAATTACAATTCATTGCAAACGAGAGTTACAACTTTGAAGTATTCTTTTCAACCAAAACTATGGATGACAATTGCAACGATATTGGTAATGGCGCTGTGTATTAAAGCGGGTTTATGGCAATACAATAAAGCGGAATCTAAAAAGGCTCTGCAAACACAATTAAACGCACGATTGAATGAGTCAGCTATTTCGCTCAATGATCATGTTTTAGATTTCAACAATGATGATATTGAATCATTGCGTTTTAAGCGTGTGAAAGTGAGCGGCACATATAACACGCGATACCAAGTTTTGCTAGATAATCAGGTTGATAATACCGTAGTTGGCTATCATGTAATTACGCCAATGCAAATAGAAAGTACTAAAAAATATGTTTTAGTAAATAGAGGTTGGATAGCAGGAAACCCAAACAGGACATTACCTAAGATTGATACTCCCGTGAGTATTCAAGCTATTGAAGGAGATATAGCATTGCCATCTTCAAGGTTTTTTACGCTAGAGGATTCTGCATCAAAAGATGAAAAGCGCATGATAGAGGATAACCCAATTTGGCAACATATGGATATGCAACTTTATGCCAAATCTGTACCTTTTGCGATACAGCCTTTCATTGTGCGTTTAGATAGTAAATGTAATGCTGGGGGTGGTTTTAAAAGAAATTGGCCAATACCTGCTGAAAGAGTTTCGATGCATTTAGGTTATGCATACCAGTGGTTTGGGTTTGCATTTACTTTGCTAGTAATTTTTATCGTATTAAATGTTAAAAAAGTGGAGCGTTAGAGAAATATGTCTGAAGTAAGTATGACGGAAAGTTTGCAAAAAAAAGGCGGTAGAAAAATACTCTTAATGTTGGGTGTGATATTTATATTGCCTTTTACAATAGCAGCTACATTGCATTTATTGAACTTAAAGCCATCCGGGCACAGTTACGGGAATTTAGTGCAGCCGCCTAAACCATTAAATTTCACGATTATACAAGATGCGCAAGGCAGGGAAATCAAACCAGATCAATGGTTAAAAAAATGGAGTGTCGTTACGCTGGACTCAACCGATTGTGCAGAACCTTGCCAAGCTGATATGCATTTACTCAAGCAAATCAATACATCTTTGAACAAAGATGCCCATCGTTTGCAACGAGTAATTATTATGCCAACTGAGCCAAATGCAGATGTGATAAGTCAATTACATAAGAGATATCCAGAACTCGTAATTCTAGCAGGCACAAGTCCAGAAATAGTTAAATTTTCTAGTCAGTTCAATGTTGTTGATGGGCATATTTTTCTGATAGATCCTTTAGGTAACTTAATGATGAGCTACCCTAAAAATGCTGAACCAAAAGGTGTGCGTAAAGATTTGATGCGCCTATTAAAAAATTCTTGGGCTGGTTAAGAAAGATTGAGAAAAATGCGATTGTTTAATAAATTAGTTTTATTTTCTACAGTTTTAACGTTGTGTGTGGTTGTATTGGGCGCTTATGTGCGTTTGTCTGATGCTGGTCTAGGTTGTCCAGATTGGCCAGGTTGTTATGGGACATTAACGGTTCCACAAAGCGAGGCAGCATTACAGCATGCGCAAACAGTTTATCCTGAATCGCCTGTAGAAAATGCCAAAGCATGGAAAGAGATGATACATCGCTATTTTGCAGGTGGCTTAGGTTTGTTTGTATTGGCGATATTTATTACTGCTTGGCGGTTAAGCAAAGAAATTAAAGTTTCGGTATGGTTGCCAACTTTCTTGCTAGGTTTAATCATTTTTCAGGCAGCCCTAGGGATGTGGACAGTTACGATGTTGCTAAAGCCTGCGATCGTGACTGCGCATTTGCTTGGTGGCATGTCTACTTTAGCGATACTCACTTGGATTTCGCATCGTCAAATTGGTGTAGTTTCAACAGGGTTTGAACATGCAGCTAATTTGCGCTTGTGGATGCGTGGTTCGCTCGTAGTTTTATTTATGCAGATTTTTCTAGGTGGCTGGACCAGTACAAACTATGCTGCATTAGCTTGTACTGATTTTCCAACATGCCATGGCGCATGGATACCAGATATGGATTTTTCTAATGCATTTCATTTGATTCGAGAATTAGGTGTTGATGCAACTGGCAAAACACTTGATTTGGCGGCTTATACAGCCATTCAATGGACGCATCGTATAGGTGCGCTTATCACTTTTATATATATAGGTTTACTTGGTTTATGGTTATTAAAAGCCCCGCAAATTAAAAAACTTGGATTAATCATGCTTGGTTTGCTTGTGCTTCAGATTGTTTTAGGCGTTGCTAATTTGTTGCTACATCTTCCACTTGTGCTAGCAGTAGGGCATAATATGGTCGCTGCGTTGCTATTAATTACTGTCGTTGTACTAAACTCAAAAATAACACCAAAAAACTACTGAGTTTTACAACTTAAGTTAAGTTAGAGAAGTTAGAGAGAATTTTATGAGTGCTGTCACTGGATTAAATTTACCAAATGCAAGGTCGAGTTTCCAAAACTTTTTAGCCTTGTGCAAACCGCGCGTGACCATGCTGATTGTATTTACTGCGATGATAGGCATGTTTCTAGCAACACCAGATATGGTGCCGTTAGATATACTTTTAGCTGCCACTGTTGGTATTGGTATGGCATCAGGCGCAGCAGCAGCATTCAATTGCTTGGTAGAGCAAGCAATCGATGCAAAAATGGCACGTACGCGTGGCCGCCCATTACCAACAGGGCAAGTAACTTCTAAACAAACCTTTATATTTGCAAGCATTATGGCGTGTATTGGTTTAACGATTTTATATGTATATGTTAACCCTTTAACAATGTGGTTAACGCTAGCGACATTTGTAGGTTATGCCATTATATATACGGTTTTTTTAAAACCTGCCACACCACTTAATATTGTCATTGGTGGCTTATCAGGCGCCATGCCTCCTGCCTTGGGTTGGGCAGCAGTGACAGGTACGGTGTCACCAGAAGCTTGGATAATGGTATTGATTATATTTGCGTGGACACCACCGCATTTTTGGGCGCTTGCGCTTTACAGGCGTGAGGAGTATGCAAAATCAGGCTTGCCTATGTTGCCAGTGACACACGGAGAAGTGTACACACGCTTACAGATACTCCTCTATACAATCATCCTAACAGCAGTTACTTTGTTGCCTTTTGCAATGACTACGAGTGGCTTTATTTACTTAGGTTCTGCAATAGTATTAGATGCGGTTTTTATTGCTTATGCGGTAGGTTTGTATCGTCAATATTCTGATGCGCTTGCAAAAAGCATGTTTAAGTTTTCTATCTTATACTTAACTCTACTTTTTGCGGCTTTATTGGTCGATCATTACTGGTTATTTAGGCTATAAATAATTAGTTTGGCGCGCCCGGCGGGAGTCGAACCCACGACCTTTGGCTTCGGAAACCAACACTCTATCCAACTGAGCTACGGGCGCCATATCGTCACAATTGAGGGTTTTATTCAAAATTGACTCATAAGTGCAGTGCATTATAGCAAAGTAGCATCTATTTAAGATATTTAGGTTTTAAGTTATCATTCGGCATTAGTATTTTTAGTTATTTATTGATTAA
>JAIYEJ010000236.1 GCA_027487055.1 Methylotenera sp.
AAAAACTGCTTGGCCTTTTTCAATTTTAAGCTTAAAAATATAGAATCAATCAAGGCTTTAAGTATCTATATTTTTACCCTTAAAGAATGTCTTGTTTAATTAAATAGTCAGTTAAACCAACGATTAAAATGCCTGCCGCAATACTCAGTGCCACTAGGCCACCCCCATTTAAAAAATCACTCCAGTAAGTAAAATAATACAAATTTTGACTAATATTTAAGTTAAGTAGCCGATTTAAATTCTCCCAAACAATTTTTAAAAGTTGTGTTGGCATGTCTAACAGCATAAGCAATAGGCATATTGGCAAGGCTAAAAGAACGCGTAAGGTATATTTCATTGCTTTTGACTGATGGTCAGTGATAGGCCAAGCAAACACGGTGGTAAAAACTAATATAAACGGTAGCAACACGTTGCCTAGTGGCATGGTGGCGCCACTGGGGATGGGAGTATTAGGCACTAGAGTCTCATTACCAGCATAAATTGGCATGGAATATGTGGTTTGCAATAACAAAAACTGTTCACCATGTTGTTTAATAATACTGAATGTCACGGTATCAAACCGATAATCGAGCTGTTTAATTGTCCATTCGTAAAGTGGAATGAGTAGCTTAATGAGATGAATACCCCATTGATAACTTACAAAAAGCAATACTAATCCAGTCACGATATAGCTAAAGATGATCGTATACGGATGACGCATTTAAACAGATTTAGCGATAGGTTTCGTGAACGAATGTTTCACCAACCAGAAATTAAAGAATAGCGCTGCAAGCGCAATTAATATCAATGGCGCAACCGTACCATGCAAAAAATAAAATAGTGGTTTATCGGCACGGAACGCATAAAACAACCCAATAATACGCGCTTGGTTAAAAAAGAATATAAATAATGTGCCCCACAAAATACCATTAAGTTTTGCCATCCGAGACAAGGGAGCATTGACTAATGCGGCAATTAAAATAAACAGAGCCTCAACACCTTCACAGCCTAACTTCACAATCAATCCACCGCCTTTAGCTTTTATTTGATTACCCAAAGCGCTTGCATTGATGGTTGGTGTAATCGTATTAATCAAATCAACAGCAGGCTTAACAGTGATATCACCACGTATAAAATGACCAAAGCTGCTATCACGCACTAATAACCAACCTATTTGTAATATTGCAAATACAGCTAAAAATACTAATGCTTGAACCATAAGCGAAGGCGGTTTAGGTGAAGGTGTTGGTAGTTTTTGCCACTCCTCTGCATCTGGCCAGTAGTCAATCCCTGGAATAGGCTTGTTCTCATTCATATATATTTTTTATTGTGTAGTTTACGCTTTGATAATATCGAGATAATACCCCAGCCCGCTATTAGCATGGCATAGCTTTCTGGTTCTGGGATAGGTGTCAAAATTAAATTAAATCGGTAATTGAAGTTTCCGGGCGCCAATTCTTGAATCCATAGTGTATAACTGCCAGCAGAAAGTGGGGTGCTAAATCCACTTGAGCCGTTTTGACTTACTGCCATATCATCTAGGATATCCAGACCTCTATCATTTAAATTATAGAGTTTAAAACCAAGTAAACCAGTTGCACTTTGGGTGGTCGGCTCTACTGGCATAGTGCTACCAGCTGCTAATCCAATAAAAGACGAGGTGCTTCCTACTTGCGTTTGGTTGCCTACTCTTAATTCAGACCAAGTAAATCCTGTTGGTACGATGAGATGCAGATAGTCTCTATCAACCGTACTACTATTTCTACCAACGACACCACTTACAACATTATTACCTGCAATGCCGTTTGGTCCAATATCACCAAAATTTAAAGTAAATTCTGTGGGATTGAGTCTATCGTTAGATAAGTCGCCAAATGTAGACTCATCATAGGTGGCAGCATAAGAAGCCATAGAAAGGACTAAAGAAATAATCATTAGTATTAATCTTGTCAGTATCATATTGACCTCCTAGTTTATATGCCGTTTGTTTAAATAAAAAAGACCGCCTGCTAACATCGCAAACATCCATAAAGGGAGTGGCACCTCGCCGGAATCTGTTGTTGCATTTTGAGGCGTCCATTGAATGATCAGTTGAGGTCTAATTGTTGCGTTTGCGTTCTGTCTACTCGCAAGTGCTTTTGCAGAAAGGGCTGTATCATCTTCAAGCAGCCAGCCATGATTTAAACTTGGGTTATTAAGCCAAAATATCACGTCACCGACTAATTGCGTATCAGTAATTTCATAGCTTACATTACCGTCTTCGCTAAGTATCTTACTTGCGGAAATATCACTTAAAAAATCACCACCTTGAGAAGTCCATTTTAGCGTTGTGCCAAAAAAACGACTCACCCAAGTGGCGTCATTGGGTGCTGCTGCACCGCCAGCACCACCAAAACTATTAGATGCACCTTCGCCCCAACTATTAATGACTCTATGAACTTTTAAATCCATAGTATCAGCGCGACCTTTTACAACAAAAATCTTTAGAACCACTGATTGTATTGTTGCATTCGCAGGAATTGTAGATAAATCAAATTGAACCAATCCCCTTCTAATTGCTAAGTCACGTTGAATCCTCCCTACAAAAATGAACTCGGAACTACCAGTAGCCAATTCAGGCGTGATTTCTTGAATTAAAGTAGCATCTTTGATTGAGGTTAGAGTTGAAGTTTCTGCAAATGAAACTAAGGGATAAAAAAATGCTAATAGAATAATAGATATTAAACGCATATTTACCCCATTACGATAAAAAATAATAAATTTTTTTACCAGAAAACCATACCATTTTTATATGACAAAGTGATTGATAATGCTTATTAAAATCTAGTCTAAAGGAACTATATTTAATTGCTTTTACGATTAATTTTTAACAATTTTTTCATTGATCATTTAAGATACCAACTAATTTTTCAATAGAAAAGAGCCACCAGCGGTGGCTCTTCTGAATCTACAAAAATCACTTTACTTAATTTTTTCTGATTTAAGCACTACGGCGGCGAGAAGCTGCCCCTAATAAGCCTAAGCCAGCTAAAAACATCGCGTAAGTTTCAGGCTCTGGCACTGCTGAGATTGTTAAGTTATCAACCACAAACGTACCGTTAGATAAACCAAACCCGTAGATGTCTGCTGAAGCGCGCGCAAAACCTACAAACTTGCCTTCGTCGTAGTTATTAACATCAGTATCAATGCTCACGTTAAAAGATTCAAGTACATTACCGTTAAAGTCGTATGCCAATAGCTGTAGGCTGTTATTCTCGAAAAGAGCTTGATTTTGGTTAGCAAAGATACCAACTTGCTGCATTGGCGTTGCAAAAGTGAAGTTAATTGAACCATTATTGTTACTAAAAGCGGTGGACACAAAATTGCCATCACGGTTGCCATTGCCAACAACACTCCATAGTCCGTTTTGATCAAGGTCAAATGCATTTTGACCAACAACTGCAAATGGTGTTGTGGTTAATGTAACACCACTACCTAAGTTTAAACTAGTGATTAAGTTACCAGCGTCAAATTGTGGCAATAAATAGCCATCAAAGTCATTAAAGTCAATAACAGTACCGGCAAAAGTAGCAGATGATGCATCGATTGAAGCAGCTTGCGCTACCGAAGTAACAGCCATTAAAGCTGCTAAAGTTAGAGTTGCGAGTTTCATTATAAATTCCTTTGTTAAGTTAAATATGCGTTAAATTAGGATAAAAACATCATCCAAAAAACAACTTAAGTACCAATAATGCCACCATCATCTTTAGTAATCACAACCACTCCAGAACGTGGACGGCCTGGATTAAGCGGTGTTACGCCATCACTCGCAAGATTCCATTGGCTATGCGGCCATCTTGAAAAAACTTCTGGGCTTGCATCTGTAGCATCATCACCAGGATGTTGTAGACCTACCCACATGGTTTTTCCATCGGGCGACATAGTCACACCTGTGACTTCTGCTCTTGGGCATGCAGTCAAGAAGCGCTTGGTTTCTTTCGTACTTGGATCAACACATACCATTTGATCCATACCCAAATTCACAAAGTCTCCAGTACCATCACCTGAGTCGGTTTGCACCCACATGCGACCAAAGTCGTCAAACCATAGACCATCTGGCGCACCGTAATCTGCACTGCCATTTGGATTATCAACTATGTCACCTTTAAAGTCATTGGTAGGTAATGCGGCTTTTGTTGTTCGTGTATCGCCAGCTTGTACAAAGGTATCCCATGTAAAGGTGGTTGCACGTACGCTACGGCCATCTTCACGCCAGCGGATAACACCACCATGCACATTGTTAGCACGTGAGTTTGCAGCATCTACTGGTGGGCGAGCACCGCCTGCAGAGGTTGAGCCGTCAGCAGCATTCAAGCTTACTGGCGATGCACCACGACGATTGTTATTGGTTAATGTGCAGTAAAGTTCAATGTCTTGGAAGCCATTGACACGTGGGCGAGCGCCAATCCACTCTGGCCTATCCATCATGGTTGCACCAACAGCATCGGCAGCCATACGTGTTTTAATTAAGATTTTTGCCAGCACTTCAGCATCGTTAGCACCAGAGAAGTTTGGGTTATCACGCAGTGCTTGACCATTCACGTCAATGCTACCAGGTGTTAATGGCAACCAAACACCAGTTAGGTTTGCGTCAAAACGTGCTACGTATAGCGTACCATTGTCAAGAATGTCACGGTTAGCAGCTCGGTTACTTGGGTTATATTTAGCATTTGCAACGAATTTATAGATGTAGTCGTTACGCTCATCATCACCAGAATACATGCCAAGATCGTTTGCAGTGTCAACCACATATTGCACGCTTTCATGTTTAAAACGACCAAGTGCAGTACGTTTTACAGGCACGCTTCTTGGGTTAAATGGATCAATCTCAACAACCCAACCAAAGGTGTTTGGTCCATTTGGGTTAGTGCTTAGATCCCAGCGTGGGTCTACAGTATGCCATTTGTAACCAAAACCTCCAGCACTAATGCCGTAGCGGCGATATAGTTTGCTGTTTTCAGAACCTGTTGCTGAGGTATCTAAAACACCAACAGCGAGACCAAAATAGCCGTTAAAGTTTTCTTCACAGGTTAAGTAGGTGCCCCATGGGGTATAGCCATTAGCACAATTGTTCACTGTACCGTAGCAATAAGTGCCGTCAGTCATACTACCTGTTGGCGTGCTTGCTGTGTCAGTAATGGTGTAATCAGGCGTTTTCATCAGTGCATGACCTGCAGCTGGGCCGCTGATACGCATTCTCGTATTAGCATCAATACGTCTACCATAAACTGAATTACGTTGAACACCCCAAAAGCCTCTTACGCGTCTTGCTTCTAGTATATTAACTCCGTGTGCAGCTTGTGATTTACGAGCCTTAGCAATATTGTAATTTACATGAAAATCTGGGAATAAAATTGCTTCATGGGTGTACTCACTGTTTGAAACAAGCAAACCACGTTCGCTACTAAATTCGCCGTTTCTTTCTGCAAATGGGAAGAAATGCATACCATCAGTGTGACCGCCATAGGATAAGCGTTGTTGCGCTGCTGTTTCAGTTGCAGTTCCACTAAATGGTGTGCCGCCACGCACAATTGGGTCTCCCCAAGCTACGAATAGCTCTGCCGTATAACCTTGTGGAACTGTTACTGCATCCACAGCACTTGCTGCTAGGCTTGGCGCGATTGGAGTAAATGTAATGGGTACAGTTGGCGCACCTACAGTTGTTAAAGCCGCATTTGTACCAGCTAGGGTTCCACCAGCTGCAGGAGATGTCACAGCATTTGCAAAGCCTGATAATGTAAGACCGCCAGCAGCAACGAGGGCTGATGAGCTGATACTAGTCATAATAAATTTACGACGGCTCATATCAACATTACTTAATACTTCTTCAATTGAAGTATTGCCTGATTCGTTCAGCGATACATCGTTGTTGGGATGATGAATACCTTTCATTACAAATCTCCTAAGTTTATAAATTTAAATTCAACCGCTCTTTTGATGCCGAATAAGTCTTGAAAAGATTATGAAAATAATCATGATCAAAGCACTTTTAAAGTTTAAATATTCTAAAACCTTATAAATCTCTTTATATGAACATTTATAGCAATTTAGACTAGCTGATAGGACTATGTAATAGGGAAAACTGCAATTAAAAACTAAACAATTTCACAAAGTATGATTGCTTTAATGGGAATTGACTAAGACATACCAATGGCAAACCAAGTTGTATATAGAGTTAATCGCTATAGCAGTGTTAAAATATTGTCTATGTTTAGCCGCGTCTTTATTCAGCTTGGTTTAGTTTTAATTTTTGCGTTTACGCAAATAGGCGTGTTGACGCACGAAATTTCGCACATCAATGAGCTGACTGAGCAATCTGACCACTCTAATCCCGATAAAAATAAAGCCAAAGAACAATGCGGTCAGTGTATTGGTTCTGCGCAAGTTACTTCTGGTTTGCCCACTCAGGCGTTTGAGTTTCATGTTAACCAAGCGCAGTATCAACTCACCAAGCCTTATGTTGCCTATTTAGCTTCTGTTTTAGTTGCATCCTATAGCGCTCGCGCGCCACCTCTAGCCCTCAATCACTAAAGCATTTTAGCCAACTATTAGGTTGGTTTTTTGTCATTTTTTGAGGGTTTTATCATGTTAAGTATATTTAATAGTCAGGCATATTTGCCTACTACTTATCCTTTTTTAAAAGTTAAACCAGTATTTTTAGCGCTTTCATGGGCGCTATCTATGAACGCATTTGCCGAAGATGCTACCAATATCGATTTAGCACCTGTCGCGGTTACTGGCAATCCATTAGGAGTGGGTTCTGATGAACTGGTTGTCCCAGTTTCTGTATTAAATGGGCGTGAGCTTAGCTTGCGCCGTGAAGGCACACTTGGAGAAACACTCAATAGTATTCCTGGCGTTTCTGCAACGCAATTTGGGCCAAATGCATCAAGACCTATTATCCGTGGTTTAGATGCAGAACGAGTGCGCATCATGCAAAATGGTATTGGTATTTTAGATGCCTCTAGCTTAAGTTTTGACCATGCAGTGGGCATAGACCCGCTGATTATTGAGCAAATTGACGTTGTACGTGGACCAGCAGCCTTGCTTTACGGTGGTAGCGCCATGGGTGGTGTTGTGAACGCAATTGACCACCGTATCCCTAAAGAAAAATTAAATGGCATTACAGGTCGCGCCGAAGCTCGCTTTGGTGGCCCTGATAGCACACGTAACGGTGCCGCAGTGGTGGATGTCGGCAATGGTCAATTCGCTATTCATGCCGATGCTTACAGCAGAAAAACCAGCGATTTAGATATCCCTGGTTTTGCGGTTAGCCGCCGCAAAAATCAGGCTGATGGCACGCCGCGTGAAAATCGCGGCAAACTCGCCGACAGCAGTTCAGAAGGTAATGGTGGCGCATTAGGTGCATCGCTCACATTTGATCATGGCTACGCAGGGGTTTCTTTTTCTACACTTAATAATAATTACGGCGTTTTAGAAGAAGACATACGTATTGATATGAAAAGTGACCGATGGGATTTTGCAACTGAATTCAAAGACTTAGGCAACATAATCAGTCGCGTAAAATTCCGCATGGCGCATACCGATTACGAGCACGTAGAACTAGAAGGTGGTGATGTTGGCACCACCTTTAAAAACCGTGGACTTGAGGGTAGTTTTGAAGCAGGCCACGCACCTATCGGTAATTTAAGCGGTGTAATCGGCTACCAATTTAGCAACACCAATTTTGAAGCACTGGGCGACGAAGCGTTTGTGCCAAATGTGAATACGCAAAACAAAGCTTTGTATATCTACGAAGAGTTAGCGATTAATCAACATAAAATCACCTTTGGTGGTCGTTTAGGGCATACCCAAGTGGATTCTAAAGATAGTGCTACGTTTGGTGCGGGCCAAAACAATAGCTTTAACCCCAACAGTTTTGCCATTGGTGGCCTTTACAAAATTGATGATAACTGGTCACTCACCAGCAACTTATCGCACAACGAACGCGCACCAAGCTATTTTGAGCTTTACGCGAACGGTCCGCACATTGCCACAGGTCAGTTTGAGGTTGGTAACACCAACTTTAAAACAGAGCGGTCAAACGGCATTGATGCGCAAGTTCGCTGGAAAGATGCTAAAAATAGCCTAAGTTTAGGAGCTTATTACACGCGCTTTAGCAATTTTATTGGTTTGTTTAATACAGGTACTGAATTTGAAATCGAGCCTGGCGAGTTCTTGCCAATATCAAAATTTAGGGCCGTACCCGCGACATTCAAAGGTTTAGAAGCAGAAGGTCGATTTAATCTCGTCGACAATCTGGATTTAACTGTACGCGGTGATTATGTGCACGCAAGAGATACGCGCAACAATGATTATTTGCCGCGTATTTCACCGCTAAGATTAGGTGCTGGCTTGCAATATGCGCTTAATGGCTTTAGCGCAAGACTAGATGTTTTACGTGCATTTAACCAAAATAACACTGCAGAAAATGAACTTGCAACTGATGGCTATACTAATGTGACCGCACTTGTAGCCTATAAATTGCCTGTGAAATTTAACGTAGAGTTATTTGCTAAAGCCAATAATTTACTGAATGAAGAAATTCGCGAACACACTTCGTTCTTAAAGGATATTGCACCTGCTGCTGGCGAAAGAGCCCTTATGATAGGCGCAAGGGCTGACTTTTAACTACAAACATCTTCAATAAAAAAGGGCATGTAAATGTCCTTTTTTATTTCTTTCTTTTTATATATTTTAAAAGTGTTTTAGCCAAACAGCACTAAACCCCACACAAAAATAAATAGTAAAATCGTAATTAGCACCGCCGCACTGCCAATATCCTTTGCACGTGCAGCCAGCGCGTGGTGGTCAATTGAGGTATGGTCTACCGCCGCTTCCACGGCTGAATTTAGCAACTCCACAATAAACACCAACACCGTTACCCCCACTAGAAAAATCCGCTCAATATTGGTTTGACCTAAATAAAAACCTAGCGGAATCAGAATTATCATCAACCAAGCTTCTTGACGAATGGCGGCTTCGCTCTTATAGGCTGATTTTAAGCCCTGGATTGAGTAGCCTAAGGCTTTGGCAATGCGCTCTAAGCCGTTTTTACTTTTGAATGGACTTTCCATACCTAACCTTTTGGCAATAAAATGAATACAGCTATTTTAACATGCGTTATCATATTGTTTTTGGCATTAATATGAAGGTTAAGTAAATGGCTAGAATGGTAAATTGTGTAAAACTTGGTAAAGAGCTTGAGGGCATGGATTTTCCACCCTACCCAGGAAAAAAAAAAAAAAAAATCTACATA
>JAIYEJ010000353.1 GCA_027487055.1 Methylotenera sp.
ATTACCTTCTGGGCCAATTGCAATTTTAGGCCTTGCCTCGCCATCAGCTGCTATTTTTTGGGGTGTTTGATTGACTTTGACCGCAATAGAAAAACTCTTAGCAAAATCACTGCTGTAATCAACCAGCAAAAAACTATCTTGCACTCTGGCGCGCCACAGCTTGCCAGTCGAATCAAACGCCACACTAATCGCTATTGTCGATTTTTGCGGCATGGTGTGTTCCTCATGAGCAGCGCTGATAAGCGTTGTAAACAGCAAACACAATGACAGCAGTAATTTCATCTTTACTTCACCTTAATAATCAAACTTCATCCCAGCAAAAAAAGTACGCTGTGGATATGGGTTTGGATTCACATAATATTTATAGTTGTTTAAGTTATTCACCCCAAACGATGCCGTCCACTGCTTATTGAATTTGTAAAGTAACTTAGTATCAAATACCGTGTATTTGGTTACAGTAGTCCCGTAAGTATTGGGGTTAGTGGTATTGTAGAGTAAGTTAATTTCTTGATTGCCACTATAACGCCCTGCCAAACTTACCGAAAACTTATCATTCACATGATACACACCCACAATTGTTGCGCGCAAATCTGGAATACGTGGCTGGTCTTTACCTACCGTGAATGGATTTTTATCGTTCTTCACAATTTCAGAGTCCACATAAGTTACGCTGCCTGTCAAATCAAAGCCGTCAAACAGTAAGTCACTGATTTGCAATGCAGTTTCAATCCCTTTTGTGCGGATTTTATCGATATTTTGAATACTTGAAATTGTAAAACCAGGAATCGAGGTGGTGTCGGTTTGCGAGGTCAGCGCATCACGTTTATCCTCATAAAATAGCGACGTACGCCATAATCCTGTAGGCAAAATTTTCTCAACCGTAAACTCAGTAGAACGCAATTGCTCTGGCTTCAGATTTGGGTCATTTACTCTTGGTCCTGTATTATCAGTAAAAGTTTGAAAAATTTCTGCTACGGTTGGATACCTGTAGGCTTTGCCAAATGCACCACGAATTATCCAATCATGCGTTGGCTGATATGACAAAGCAAATTTAGGTGAGAAATCATTTTGTGAGCGATCGGCATAATTAAGCTGTCTAAATGCAACTGGATTTGTAATGTTGAAATTACTTCCATCAAATGCCTGCCAATGCTCCCAGCGCCCGCCAATCGTGGCATTCCAGCCATGTGCAAACGCCCATGAATCTTGCAAATAAATCGCCTGAGTACGCGTTTTACCAAAAGAGTTCGTGCGTAAAGTACCATTATCGCTATTTTGCCAATCAGTAACATTAAGTGTTTTAGACTCTAACTCGTACTGATCGTAGTGGTAACCAAAGCTAATTTGATGTTCACTTTTTAAATCTCCGTCTGGTCTTAGCTCTCCACGTAAATCTAGCGTTTTCCAGCCTGTACCATCATTATTAGTAAGTGTACCGGGTGATTTTACCGCGCCCTCACCATTATCAAACGCATTTGTTTGTTGGGCAGTGCGTACAAAGTCCTTATTTTGATTATATAAGCTACCAATTACTTCAAAATCCCACTTACCACCTGTATCAGACTTAAGAGATAAGCCATGCATCCAGTGTTCACTCTCACTTTGGCTAGGTCCTGTGGCCGTTAATGTGTAAAAGTTTGGGTCGCCCGCAAATCTAACAAACCTTGTTGCATTAGTTGGTGCAGTAGAGGATGTAGTATTTAAAATCGTTTGTCCTGTTGCTGTTTTAAGATAACTCTCTACGCTCCCATTTGAATCATTTTGCCATAACCCCAAGCTATACTTAACATGAAGCGTTGGTGAAATATCATAAGCCAACTTAATTGTAGCGTTATCTTGAACAGTATTATCAATACCTGTAGTGCTGGTAATAATACGCGGCTGCCCTATAGTGTCAGTATCTCTAATACCTCCTGTAACCAAAGTTGAGTTAAGTAAAGTACCAGCACCTGTGGTATTACGCACCGCATTTCCAAAAGTCTGTGGCTGGCCAGTGCTATCTAAGCGGTCAATATTAATCAAAAAAGACAAATCATTATACTTGTTACCTATTGAAGCGCTGCCATGTCCACCACTGAATTGATCATCTGCACCATATAGTTTGAAGCGTTGAGTAAAGCCATCTAAAGCCACATGTGCCTCAAACTTTTCTGGCATACGCGTCGTAATATTCAGCACCCCACCCATCGAGTTCCCTGGATAAAGCGCAGAAAATGGCCCGTACATAATATCAATACGCTCAATTTCATTTGGTGAAACCATGCCCCAGCGTGGTGGTGTACTAAAGCTATTATTTAAAAAGTTAGATAACAATAAATCATCCGCATAAACAATGGTCTGTGCACTTGCAATTGAGCTATTTGCACGCATAACTAATATACCATTGCGGTCTCCAATATATCGCTCACGCACGTGCACACTAGGTAAATATTGCAATGCGCCTGAGGTCGTGACTGTATTCGCGCTTTCTTCAATTTGCTTGGCAGTGATACTCTCAACCGTATTTGGCACGTTATCTGGGATGCCGGGCTTTGTAGCAGTAACTTCTACCTTTTCTAATGTTTCATTTTCCTCTAAGATAAAGCTATCATGCTCCGCATGCACTAACAAAGGCAAAGTTGCTAAAACAGCAACTAATATTCTTATCTTAATCACCATGTTCTCCCAAGTCCTATTTAGTTACGTTGCATTTATTTGATTGGTTAAGTGTGTATCTGGTACAAATTTCACCAGTTCTTGGATTTCACACTCAAAAAAAGTGCATAGCTTATCTACAAGGTCCATGCCTGCACTGTAGTCAGTGTTTTTCATGATGCGGAATAAGGTTGTGCGGCTAATGCCTGTTGCAATTGCCACTTCACAAAGGGTGATTTTGCGGCCCCATGCAATTCTTTTTTGTTTCATCACTTCTTGAATTTGTATGTAAATCATTGTGTTAGCTCCAATAAAATGCATGCGTAAAAACGCACATGTAAAATAAAAATTGTTCGCAAAATTTGCGAATCAGTTAAATTACTTAATTTTTATTAAAGCGCTGGTGGTGCCTGTGCAGGCGGGGGGAATGCGGAAAAACGTGGTAAAGCAACATGCGATACTGCGGCAATGTGTTGCGCTTGTGCTTCTAAAATCGCAATCATTGGCGCATGTGGTGCGTCTATTACCGCATCTGTGCTTGGGTTAGCGCAGAATGGGCAATGTTCTAAATGATGGTTGATTGATTTTGGTGAGGTTTCGCTAGTTTTTTTAGTGGTAAGCTCCGCAGAGAATTGCTGACCTTTAGTTGTCACCACTTGAATTGTGATTTTTTTTCCATTGGTGCTACACACTTCTTGCGTAAAACTGTTTGTGCCTTGTTGCGACGTCAATGCATGCGAAATGCTTGGCGCAAGCGTTGCAAACACTATCGCAAATAGTGCGATTTTATGCAAAAGCAAAAATAATTTTTTTGACAAAATACAAATATTTTAGCATTAATTCGTTAAAATGTATCATTTTCACAAATATGGAATCAATATGGCTGGCGGCAGTTTACTGATGTTGTTAGACGACATCACCACGATGTTGGACGATGTTTCGGTGATGACCAAAGTGGCGGCGAAAAAAACCGCAGGGGTTTTAGGGGATGACTTAGCACTTAACGCACAGCAAGTTGCAGGTGTTGATGCGTCGCGTGAGTTGCCCGTGGTTTGGGCGGTGG
>JAIYEJ010000018.1 GCA_027487055.1 Methylotenera sp.
ATGCGTTTTAATGAACTCATCTCTGGGGTGCGCAGTGATGTAGCTGTCAAAGTGTTTGGCGATGATTTAAATGTGATGGCTGATACAGCTGCAAAAATTGCTGAGGTACTTGAAAAAACTTCAGGAAGTGCTGACGTAAAAGTAGAGCAAACTACAGGCTTACCTGTGTTAACTGTGAACGTTGACCGAGAGAAAATTGCGCGTTTAGGTGTCAATATGGAAGATATTCAAACAGCTGTAAGTATTGCCATGAATGGTATGCATGCAGGTGCAGTATATGATGGTGATAGGCGTTTTGATATTGTTGTGCGCTTAGAGGAAGCACAGCGATTAGACACGGCAATGTTAGAACGTTTGCCAATCAAGCTAAATGTAAATGAAACTGCTACCTATATGCGACTAAACGAACTTGCAACCTTAGAAGTTCTGCAAGGTGCAAACCAGTTTAGTCGTGCCAATGGCAAACGTAATGTGGTCGTTACTGCCAATGTGCGTAACCGTGATATAGGTTCATTTGTTGCAGAGGCAAAGGCAAGTATTGCAAAAGATGTCAAAATACCCGCTGGAAATTGGCTGGAATGGGGCGGTACATTTAAGCAATTGCAATCTGCCTCAGACCGCTTAAAAATAGTGATTCCATTGGCTTTAGTGATTGTACTTATGCTGCTTTATGCAGTATTTGGTAACTTCAAAGACGGCCTTATTGTTTTTAGTGGAGTTCCGTTTGCCTTAACTGGCGGTGTTACTGCCCTTTGGATTTCTGGTATTCCATTATCAATTTCTGCAGGCGTGGGTTTTATTGCACTATCGGGTGTCGCCGTGCTAAACGGCTTAGTGATGATTACCTTCATTAACAATCTGCGCTCAGAGGGTTATGCGCTAAATGAGGCGGTACTTCGAGGTGCCCTGACAAGATTGCGCCCTATATTGATTACAGCTTTGGTAGCTTCATTTGGTTTTATTCCAATGGCAATAGCTACTGGCGTGGGTGCAGAAGTGCAACGGCCATTAGCTACTGTTGTTATTGGAGGCGTGTTGTCTTCTACTTTGCTTACTATATTAGTGCTACCTTTGTTATACACAATGGTGCATCATTCAAAACCTAGAATTCATCAAGGATTAATTGAGTAACTGACTGTCTGCTTTGTCCCCCTTTGCTGACACCACCAGAAAAGCTGCTTAGTTTGAAAAATTAAAACGTTATGTTTAGTTATTTATAAAAAAGCCAAGCTAATAAGCTTGGCTTTTTATAATTAATCAATTACTGGTTTAAGCTCTATTTAGTAAACCTTCATTATAAACAGCGTCAGAATAAGTATTAAAGTACTCTATTCTCAGTTTTAGCTTAAGTTTAGTTAGGTTCGATTTAAATACTCTTAAATAATTAGAAATATGGAATAAACATATTAAAGTAATATTTTTATCTCCAATATAAAGTAATGTCCTATTTACGGCCTTATCTAATGCACTATTAATTTTAATTATTTGCTCTTGAGACAAGCCTTTTAATTTTGAATCAAACTCTTTTTGAAAATGAGGTTTATGTTCTTTAAATTCTATTTTCATAATAACGATTCTTAAGAGGCTAAATCTTTCTGCAAATCTTATGCTTCCATTTAAATATCCTCTAACCATTTTATAGGCATCATGATTGAATGGGATATTTCCTTCAGCGGCATATACAAATAAATCATCTCTAATTTTGAATATGTCTTGTCTGTAAGAATCAAGTTGATACTTTTTGTAATAATGTAACCATACAAAAAATGTTGTTAAACCTAGTAAGAAAATTAGTATATATATTTCGTTCATCGCTTATCCCTCTCTGCGGTATCACCTCGAGCAGTCAGTAAACTAGATGTTCTTTTTTGATCAATAATTAGTTCTAAAGTTGCGATATGCTTAGTTAAATCTTCTACTGTAGATTTTCTTAATCTAGCCTCACGTCTACCATACCAAATAGATATAACGGCAACAATAAAAAAAAATGAAATTAATATATAAAAATAAAGCGGTATGCCACTCTTTTCGCTTTGATTAACAACAGCTGACATATTAATGTTGGCTAAAGTTATTTTACCTGCAAGATCATGTAATGCTTTGTAGCAAAAGTAAGCAATTCCAACCCATTTAGCCATATCAATAAATTTGTTGATAGTGCCATATATAAGTTCAAATTTTTGTAAACTTATTCTGCTTTCTTCGATAGTTTTTATTTTATTTTTAGACATTTTATTATTATGAGAAGCTTAGTTAACCCATAAAAAATGGTATTTAAGTACTAATTATAATATAAAAAACAAAATTTCTTATTTAAATCAATCCTATCCTAACATATATAACGCATTAATTCATATGATAAAATTGATTAGTTTGGTGAAATTACAATAATAAAATTGTATAACTCCAATCAAAATCAGCTAACTGCTCCTGCATTAGGTACAATTACACAAGAATGACTTTTTGCTTTAAAAACTGAATTTAAAGGTCGTAAAAACAGGTAAGCAAAATATAATACGTATAAAAATTCGTATAAAAACGTGAGTAGATTTTTAACAATGTAGTAAATAAGGGCCTCGTAGGGATATTATCGATTCCCGTCACCCGCTCCAATAAAGTTTATTGAAAGAAGCATCATGACACCAACGCCGCCGATTGTAATGACATTTGCCGCTACCGACCCGACTGGTGGTGCAGGCTTGCAGGCAGATATTTTGGCGCTCGCCAGTATAGGTTGTCATCCATTGTCAGTGGTGACCGCAATAACTGTGCAAGACACCGTAGGTGTTGAAAACGTGATGGCCTTAGATGCGGATTGGGTTAACGACCAAGCGCGCACGATTTTGGAAGACGTTCAAGTCGCCGCATTTAAATTGGGTTTATTGGGCAGTATTGAGAATGTGGCGGTCATTGCAGAAATTATGGCCGATTACCCAGATGTGCCTTTGCTGATTGACCCAATATTAACCTCTGGCCGAGGCGATGAACTCACTAATGAAGAAATGCAAGCGGCCATGTGTGATTTACTTTTTCCACAAGCAACATTAATCACACCGAATAGTTTAGAAGCCCGCCGATTGGCTTTTTATGACGAGGGCGATGAAATTCAGCATACGTCTTTAGACGAAGCTGCCATGCGCTTACTTGAAATGGGTGCAGAATATGTGTTGGTGACTGGTACGCACGAGCGTAGTACCGATGTTGTCAATTCCTTATATGGTAGCAATCAGCAAGGTGCTAGCGGATTAATTAAGGCATACCATTGGGAGAGGCTTGCTGGTAGTTATCATGGCTCTGGTTGTACGCTGACAAGTGCTATTGCTGCTTGCCTAGCGCATGGTTTAAGCATGGAAGAAGCGATTCAAGAAGCGCAAGAATATACATGGCAAACGCTTAAAAATGCGTTCAGACCTGGCATGGGACAATTTATTCCTGACCGGTTTTTTTGGGCGCGTGACGAAGATGAAGCAAACGAGCAAATGAATGAAAAATCACCATCCATACATCATTAGCGGTTTGTATGCAGTGACCCCTAATGATTTGGATACTGCAAGGTTATGTAAAAACGTAGAAGCTGCCCTACGAGGTGGTGTGAAGTTAGTACAGTATCGCAATAAGGTGGCAGATACAGGATTGCGATTGATGCAAGCAAGTGCGCTTTTGGCCTTGTGTAGGAGTTTTAAAGTGCCGCTGGTCATTAATGATCACCTAGATTTATGTGCACAGATTGATGCCGATGGCCTGCATTTAGGCGCCACAGATTGCGATTTAGGCGCGGCAAGGCGTTTGTTAGGCAAAGATAAAATCATAGGCGCATCTAGTTATAACCAGCTAGACTTGGCGCAAAAAGCCGAGGACGCTGGCGCAAGTTATGTCATATTTGGTGCAAGTTTTAATTCTGATTCAACTCCTGATACGCTAGAAGTACCCTTAAGTGTGTTTACAGAAGCAAAACAAAAAATCAATATTCCAATTGTGATGATAGGTAACTTAACGCTCGATAACGCAGCACAAGTGATTAAAGCAGGCGCAACTTCAATCGCACTAATGAATGGACTGTTTAACGCAAAAAACATTCAAGAAACTAGCCAACAATTTGCACAATTATTCACGAATCATTAATGCGAAAGAAATTGAATGCTGTGTAATCCATACGGATATTGGCTTGCAGGTCATGCGTTTTATATTTGGTTCATATAGAAAAACATAATATCAAGAATAGCTAACTTTTTAAAATCAACCTAAACATTCACTTGCAACCAGTTTCATCTATTGACTCACAGACTACTCAGGCGCTAATTCTTCAGGCGTATCTTCATGCAGAGAAAGAGAGTCTAGTTTGTTAGAATTATCTTTTTTAATTCCCGCATTTTTCCCGTGTAGTTTAAAGCGCAAACGTAGTTCGTTAAGCGAGTCGGCATTACGTAAGGCATCTTCTTCTGTAATGCGACCTTCCTCACATAATGAAAATAGTGCTTGATCAAACGTTTGCATGCCAAGCTCGACAGATTTAGCCATCGCTTCTTTAATCATGCCTGTTTCACCTTTAAGAATTAAATCAGCAACTAAAGGAGAGTTGAGTAAAATTTCAATTGCAGCACAGCGTCCGCCGCCCTTTTTTGGCACTAATCGTTGCGAAATAAAAGCACGTAAATTCAGTGATAAATCCATGTGTAATTGCGCATGTCTTTCTTCAGGGAAGAAGTTTACAATTCTATCCAAAGCCTGATTTGAGCTGTTGGCGTGTAAAGTTGCCATACACAAATGTCCTGTTTCTGCAAATGCGAGCGCGAACTCCATGGTTTCTCTATCACGAATTTCACCAATTAGAATCACATCAGGTGCTTGCCGGAGAGTGTTCTTAAGCGCATTAAACCAACCATTTGTATCTCTCCCCACTTCGCGATGCGTGATTAAACAGTTTTTGCTAGGATGTACATACTCCACTGGGTCTTCTACAGTAATGATATGCCCATAAGTAGTTTCATTGCGATAATCAATTAATGCAGCTAATGTGGTCGATTTCCCCGAGCCTGTGCCCCCAACTAAAATCACTAGCCCACGTTTAGTCATCATCACTTCTTTAAGTACAGACGGTAGACCTAAGTCATCGAATCTAGGAATTGTTGTTGTGATGGTTCGTAATACCATCCCTACTTTTTCTTGCTGTATAAAAACATTTACTCGAAAGCGACCAATCTCTTTAGGCCAAATTGCAAAATTAGATTCTTTTTCTGTTTCAAATTCTTTTCTTTGTTTCTCGTTCATAAGTGCTTCTGCAAACGCTTTGGTGTGTTCACCAGATAGTTTTTGCTGGGTTACGGGAGTCATTTTCCCGTCTATTTTCATCGATGGCGGAAAATCTGCAGATATAAAAAGGTCAGAAGCTTTTTTATCTAACATGCCACGAAGTAAATTGTGCATGTAAGCAAGCGCTTGTTCATTTGTCATATTGGTATTCCATTTAGGCGTGCTCAGTGTTAATGAGTTTATAACTGCATTTTATAGAATTAAAACAGTATCATAAACGTCCTAGAAATTGCTAGTCACTAACCCCAAGCCAATCAGCATGTATGAATTTTTAATATAGTTAAAGGCTTGATTAATGGTGGTCTCTAGACCATGTGTTTGAATAACTGTTATTCATATTGAAAAAACAAACTAAACATTCTGTTAAAATGTCTGACAATATATAAAGCTCAACCATTTCAAATTAAAACCATCAAACAATTTTATGACCTCACTTAATAAATCACTATTCGAAAAATCTCAGGCACTCATTCCAGGTGGTGTCAATTCTCCTGTGCGCGCGTTTCGTAGTGTGGGCGGTACGCCGGTTTTCTTTAAAAAGGGATTAGGTTCTAAGCTCTGGGATGTTGATGGTAAAGAGTACATCGACTACATCAATTCTTGGGGTCCCATGATCGTCGGGCATGCACATCCTGAAGTGATTGCGGCGGTGCAAGCGGCGGCGGCGAATAGTTTATCTTTTGGTGCACCAACGGGCTTAGAGCTAGAAATGGCTGAACTCATTAACAAGCTTGTGCCGAGCATGGAGCAAGTACGTTTAAATAGTAGCGGCACTGAAGCGACAATGAGTGCGATTCGTACTGCGCGTGGTTTTACAGGTCGCGACAAAATAGTGAAGTTTGAAGGGTGTTATCACGGACATTCTGATGGTTTATTGGTGAAGGCGGGTTCTGGTTTGCTGACTTTTGGTGAGCCTGACTCTGGCGGTGTGCCAGCTAGCGTGGCCGCGCATACGTTAACGCTAGAATATAATAACACGCAACAACTCAAAGATTTATTCGCAAAATCTGGCGATGAAATCGCCTGTGTGATCATTGAGCCAGTAGTTGGTAATATGAACTTAATTGTGCCGCACTTGGAGTTTTTGCAAACTTTGCGTGAGCTATGTACAAAACACGGCGCGGTGCTGATTTTTGATGAAGTGATGACAGGCTTTCGCGTGGCTTTAGGCGGAGCGCAAGCGCTCTACAATATCAAACCAGATATGACGACCTTAGGTAAAGTCATCGGCGGTGGCTTGCCAGTGGGTGCATTTGGTGGTCGCAAAGATATCATGCAATGTTTAGCGCCTGTTGGTAAGGTGTATCAGGCAGGTACGCTTTCAGGCAATCCTGTGGCGGTTTCTGCGGGTTTAGCAACATTAAAACTGATTCAAGAAAAAGATTTTCACTCTAAACTTACCGCACAAACTAAAAAACTAATGGACGGCTTAATTGCAGTAGCAAAAGCTTCAGGTGTGCACTTTAGTGCGCAGAATGTAGGCGGTATGTTTGGGCTTTATTTTAGCGAGAAGTGCCCCACGAGTTACGCAGAAATTATGCGCGATAATAATAAAACGCACTTTAATCACTTTTTTCACAGCATGCTGGAAAGCGGCGTGTATCTTGGTCCAAGCGCATTTGAGGCAGGTTTTGTGTCAAGCGCACATAGCGATGCTGATATTGCATTTACCCTTGAGGCTGCAAAAAAAGCATTTTCAAGCCTATTAAAGTGACTTAATGCAAATGCTGAGTATTGCTCACATTATTTGGTGCGCTTTGCAGAATTACCATACGGTCTAACTTTAAGCTTGCTTTCATCATGATATTTGCAACTTGTTGCATGTGTGTAGACGCAAGGCGCATAGTGATTGCGCCTATTTCTAGTTCAATCACATCGCAGTTTTTGCAGTAAATTACTCTTACACCTAGGCTTTCGGCCAATATAATCTTTTCGCAAGGGTCATTCATCAGAGTAACTTTCAGTAATTAGTATATGTTAATGATAATCATTCTCATTTAAACAGTCAATATGTTTTTATCAGATTCCGCTTAAGGTAATTCAATATTTAAAACTTAATTTAAATCTAAGGTTTAAATGCGTAAATTTTTTTACAGAAATATAGTTTTTGGCTTGCTAGCACATTGATATTGAATGGATTTAACGGTAGTATTGAAGGTTCCGC